>JAKAAJ010000038.1 GCA_021802365.1 Thermoplasmata archaeon
TCTTCCCTGTCTTTATTGCACCATACTGGTAAAATACAAAATAACAGAATGTGTTGATTCCTGAAATCACTGACAGGAAGAGAGGGAAATGAAAGTGAAACAGTATGGATGGAATCAACAAAAAAACCCCAAAGAAACCTGTCCATCCTACGGCATAACGGTAGATGAGCCAGTAGAACATTTTCCTGTTGATTTTTTTGATGTATGTGCTTGCCCATAACATGGATACAATCCATCTTCTTCTCTGTTTATAGAAATCCCTTACTGTGGTGGGAGGGGCGATGAATATTGGAAAAGGAATGTAGCCGAACCGGTATCCATTTTTTACAATGAGCTGGCTCATAATTATGTCATCCGCACCATAAGTTCCAAAGTCCCAGCCAATCTGCTCCTCCACATCAGCCCTTATTACCAGCCCTTCACCATGGACCGCCATGGGCCTTCCCTTTTTGTTGAAGTAAGTACAGAATGCTGCGCAGTCTGAGACTCTCGTCATATCCGCCAGGGTTGAGAATAGATGAACTCCTGGCTCTCTTAGCCTTAAATGGCCCTGACCGCCCTCCTCGGTCATTCGGTACACATACTGTACATACTCTTCAGAAACAACGGAATCATCATCCAGATGTATCAGGTAGGTCTCGCTTGAAATGCCCTTTTCCCTCAACCATTTGCTTTCGTAGTCAAGCGCCCGGAGTTTATGCCTGGATCCGTTAGGGCAGGTGTAACTGGAGGGTACTGTAATCTCTTCTGCCAGGTAATGGTGTGTATCATATTCCTCCTTCAGAACATACACTTCAAGAGGCGTTGAATAAGATTTGAGTATTGTGGTAATCTTGTCTACAACCTTTGGATTTTTTCCGTTGGTACATATGACAGCCATGACCCTCCGGCGGGAGATGTATTCTCTCTGCATCAGAATTGGAGTTGTAACAACATGTTTCTGCTCCTGCCATTTCAGCCTTGTGAAAAGCCGATCCTCACCCTTTGTCCAGCCTTTAATTATCAGTATCAACTGGAATATTGCTACAGGGAAGTATAGCAGTACAAGGAATACCACCAGATAAAAAAGAGGATTGAAGAAATGCATTTATGCTGTCAGACAGGAGAGTGAGATGTGCCTTAAGAATTTTTACGAAAATTTAGGCTTCAGTTTAAAAATAAGGTGATGGCTATTTAAATAATTTAGAAAGGCCCGGAGAATTTCCATATTTCCCCATGTCACTATCCAGATCCTTGCATGTAAAGTTAAAATTGAACAATGGATTACTTCACTTATGTCGGCACAACCATCCTGGGATCAGTACTTCATGAGAATGGCGTATCTCGCAGCATCAAGGGCAAACTGTACAAGACGGAAAGTAGGTGCCGTAATTGTGAAGGGTAAGAATGTCCTTGCCACCGGTTACAACGGTCCACCTTCCGGGACTGTTCACTGCGATGTTGTGGGATGTATAAGGGATGATCTGAATGTTCCTTCAGGTGAAAGGCATGAATTATGCCGGGGCCTTCATGCTGAGCAGAACGCAATCATTCAGGCTGCGGTCCATGGAGTTAGCATTGCCGGTTCCTCCATATATGTCACAACTCATCCATGTGTAGTGTGTTCGAAGATGATCATGAACGCCCAGATAGTTGAGATCGTCTATTCAGGCGGCTATCCAGACGATCTTTCAGAACTTATGCTTCTGGAAAGCAATATAAAAAAGAGAAACTTCCCACTGCCTGAAAGGGAAATTGAAATGATGCTTGGAGACTTCTCACAAAAATTTGGTGAGGATTGAATTCAGTGTTTCAAAGCCCAGGGAACTGCCAGCGCAGTAAGGTATATTATGAACCCGACCACTGCAAATGGAACCATGTCCAGGGGCTTCAGATGTGCAAATTTGTAAAGTACACCGCCGATCTCTATTACGAATAGCCCGAGAAAGAAGAGTGGGTACCTTATTTTTCCCATATCCTTAGTTTTCATTTCAAATCACCAGTGAAGAAGCACAGGATTCAGGAAATGCCATACTGCAACAGATCTTATGAACAGATCAACAAGGAAGAACATGCTCAGGCTGAGCCAGGCATAGGTCTCATGATGCCTGTTTATTCTGGTCTGCCCTCTGAATATTTTTCCTCTGATTGAATGCTGGCAGCTGTAACAGTCTATGTTTCCCCCAACCAGATGTCTTATGGCGTGGCATGACAGTGTATACACAGTAACAAGTATTGTATTGATTACCAGTAGAATTGTCCCAAGGCTTATGACATAGCTGTATCCAGGGTACCTGATTATTGAGATAGCAATGTCATAGTAGAAAAACGGAAGTATTGCAACTGAAAAATACATGAACCATCTGTGAAGATTTTCCACTCTGAAGAACCTTGTTTCCCCAGTGTAACTGCGTCCCTTGTATTCACCCCTGAAGCCTATTGAACAGGCTACTGGGTGACTGAACAGATGTCTGTGGTAATCCTTCCTGTAGGCATAGCATGTAAGTCGGAAAAGACCGATGAGCGGAAGTATCAGCAGAGTTGGTGAGTAGAAAGGATCCGTCAGACCTGTGACCAGTTTTGTCATTGGATATAGAGTCATCAGATAAATTCCAAGAACGAGCAGAACTATAAAAGAAACAAACCTCGCACTGAAAAACTCAGGCGGTATGAGGCTGTTTACCGCCTTGTTCATCTTTGACATTTGATCATTGTTTTTTATCAGTTATACCACCCTCTTCTCTTTTTTTCTCCTCCCCTTGATGAGCATTGCAAGTGGGTCATAGGTCAGATCTACTGCCCTCTCCTTCTCCTGTATAATTGCATTATCTGTGATCACAATGTGCTCAGGGCAGACTTCCTGGCAGCACTTGGTTATGTTGCAATACCCAAGACCGCCTTCCTTGTTAAGAAATGTTGATCTGTCAATAGTATCCATTGGATGCATGTCCAGCGAGGCGGCCTTTACAATATGTCTTGGACCGAAATAATCTGTGTAATGCTCCCTCACTACATGGCACACGTCCTGGCATAGAAAACACTCTATGCACTGCCTGAACTCCTTGGAGCGCTCCACATCCTCCTGCTTCATGCTGAAATGTTCCTCCGGGCCCAGCTCCTTCGGCGTGAATGGAGGTATCTTTCTCAGTATGTCCCAGTTACCTGTTACATCTGTTACGAGATCTTTGATCAGTGGAAAAGCTCCCATTGGATTGACTGTAATATTGAAGCCCACCTTGTCTATTCTTGTTTTGCACATTAACCTTGGGAAACCGTTGATCTCCGCCGAACAAGAACCGCATTTCGCTGCTTTGCAGTTCCATCTTATTGCAAGTGTTGTGTCAAGATTCTCCTCAACATATCGGACTGCATCCAGAACTACCATTCCGTCGACGTAAGGAACTTCAAAAGTGTCATAGTGCTCCTTCTCGTCAACTGACGGGTCCTTCCTATAGATCTTCAGGTTGATTTTATCCATCAGTACACCTCAGGTTTTACATATTTTTTCAATTCTTCAGGGATTTCAGGCACAGGTACCGTATCAAACTTCATATTATCACCATCCTTCACGCAGGTGATGTTCTTCAGCCATTCCGGATTCTTCTTTGGGTAATCTCTCCTTGTGTGGGCACCCCTGCTTTCAGGCCTCATTATTGCACTTCTAACGATTGCTTCAGTTGCCACCAGCATATTTCCCAGCTCCAGTGCCGCAAGCAGCCCATGATTGTATTTCAAGCCCCCGGGTGCCGAGACACGCTGATATTTTTCCTTAAGCTCAAGAATCTTTTTCAGAGCTATTTCAAGATGTTCCTGATCCCTTACTATACCTACATTGTCAGACATTGTGGTTGTAAGTTCGTCTATTAGTTTGTATGCATTTAGCCCATCTGGATGAACAAGCGATTTGACCCTTTCGATCTCAGAAACAACATCCTCATCCTCAATAGTGGGCAAATTCTGTGTTGTGGCGAATTTTGTTGCACCTTCACCCACAATCTTCCCGAAAACAAGGATATCAGCAAGCGAATTCCCGCCAAGCCTGTTTGCACCATGTAGCCCGCAAGCAACCTCACCAGCAGCAAAGAGACCGGGTACGTTGGTTGCACCGGTGTCCGGCTCGACCTTTATTCCTCCCATCTGATAATGTACAGTAGGTGCAACTTCCATCATTTCCTTTGTTATATCTATTCCTGCAAATTCCATGAACTGGTGATACATGCTGGGAAGCTTCTGTTTCACGAAGTCTGCTCCCTTGTATGAGATATCAAGGTACACGCCCCCATGCTCTGTCCCCCTTCCTGCCTGTATCTCAGCATAATTTGCCCTTGCAACCACATCTCTGGCATCAAGCTCTTTTTTCTTGGGGGAGTATCTCTCCATGTACCTCTCCTTCTGGTTGTTATAAAGGATTCCTCCCTCTCCCCTCACTCCCTCTGTCACAAGAAGACCTTTTACTCCAGGCGGGTATACCATTCCTGTGGGATGAAACTGTATCATTTCCATGTCCTGAAGAACAGCACCGACATTGTATGCAAGACCTATTCCATCTCCAGTGGATTCCCAGGAGTTGGAAGTTACCTTGAATACCCTTCCGCAGCCACCTGTAGCCATTACAACAGACCTTGCTTTGAAAAGATTGAATTCTCCCCTGTCCATTTTAATACCAATGGCTCCGCAGACCCTGCCTTCTGCCAGAAGTAGCTTCGTAATGTACATCTCATCTATTACGTTGACATTTTTTCTGTGTATTATCTGATCCTGTAGAGTCCTTATTATCTCTAGTCCAGTTCTGTCACCAACATGGCAGAGCCTTCTGTAAGTATGCCCTCCAAATGCCCTTTGCAGTATTCTGCCGTCTGGAGTGCGATCGAAAAGAGCGCCGAACTTCTCAAGCTCAAAAACTCTGTTCGGTGCCTCCCTGGCAACAAGTTCCGCCATTCTCCAGTTTGAAATATAGACTCCTTCCTCGATAACATCTGCAAAGTGAACAGTCCAGTTGTCTTCAGGGTCAACATTTCCAAGCGATGCTGCAATACCCCCCTCAGCCATTACAGTATGGGCCTTTCCCAGCAGTGATTTTGTAACAACAATAACTTTCAGTCCAGCGTCGGATGCAGCCAGGGCCGCCCTCATTCCTGCTCCACCAGCACCTATTATCAGAACGTCACATTCATTGGTTTTATATGCTTCAGCCATAGGAATCACTTGATTTGTGGACTACCCCATAACACTTCAATTATTATAAAGGTTCAACAGCAGGGACCGATTTCAGAAAACATTTAAATAGATGAGTGCAATTCATAGTTGTCAACAAATGGTTGACAACTGAAAGGTGATTGAAATGGTAGTAAGAAGGAGAAGGGATTCCGACGATTGGAGGGACGATTTCTACGATATGTTCGATGAATTCGGCTTTGACTTCGATCGCTGGAACGAAAGAATCATGAAGATGTGGGACAGGATGCTGAAGGACCCTGAGGCTAACACCTATGGGCCCTATGTTTACGGATTTACCTATAAGATGGGGCCGGACGGAAGACCAAAGTTCGAAGAATTCGGGAATGTCCCGCACATGGGAATGCCTGGCCTTAACCAGAACGTGGGCAAGGACGTCAGGGAACCGCTCACTGACATAAATGTGGACGACAAAAACGTTTACGTAACCTATGAGCTTCCAGGAATATCAAAGGATGACATAGATCTGAATGTTTCAGAGAACAACATTACCATCAGGGTAGAGAGAGGACCCAGAAAGTACTTCAAAAGCCTCGACTTTGACTACAGCCTCAAGCCAGGGAAAGCTGTTGCGAAATTCACAAACGGCATACTTGATGTGACTGTGGAAAAAGAGACCAGGGGAAATTCCGGCGGAACCAGAGTATCCATAGAGTGAGTAAAAATGATTGACGGGGACCTTGACACACTCATATCTGCCCTGATGAACAACACCAGGAGGGAGATACTGAGAAGGCTCATCCTTGAGGAATCATACGCCCTTGAGATCAGCCGTTCAGTGGGTATATCACAGCAGGCAATAAACAAGCAGCTGGATCTGCTTGAAAGGGCCAACCTGATCTCTGCTGTTGGCATGATTCCCAGCTCCGAGGGGGCACGAAGGAAGGTCTACCGCCCTACCAATTTTTCCACTCTTGTTACTGATTATTCCAGAAATTTCATTGAAGTGAAGAGATACGAAATCAGGTTTGAGAACAGTGATGATTCTTCCACAGAGACCGCCGAACCTTCTAAATTGATTCATGATCTGGAAAAAGTTAATTCAGATCTGGAAAAACTGATGAAGGAGAGAGTTTCTCTCCTGAAAAAGAAAGACGGGATCATAGGAGCACTCCATAATCATATAAGCAATCTAGAGGCCGGGTCGCTGGAAAAAAACATTCTCTGGGAATATGTTGACTCTGCAGACCCTGAGGGGACAGCCAGGAAATTCAATGTCACCCCTTCATACGTGATGGGGGTAGTTGAGACTTATCTTCACTGAATATCTCTTTAAACTCCCTGGAAAAGGCATTTAGAAAAACCCGCTCCTGATCATTCAGGGATGAGGGTATTATTATGACTGAGGGACCCATTTGATTGTTTACCTCAAGGAGATCGCCGACTTTGCACCGCACTATTATTTCCTCCGGCATGTGAAGGGAGCTCAAAAGCACAACCTCTGAATCCTGCCCAATAACCCCGGTTTTGTATCTGTCCTCCATCTTAAGTAGAAACTTTGCGGCCTCTGAGGGCTTCATGGGAACCTGGCCGTTCAGATCAAGCAGAAGCAGTGTGTGAAGGGAGCTGTCAGCATTCCTCTTGATCTTGGTCAGAACACTGGAGGGAAGAAATTTATCCGTACAGAATGGCAGAGATACAGGGGGCCCAAATCTGTAATGGAATAGACCTGATCTGGAAGGGGCTTCCGTAAGTATGCTTGCATTCTCTATGGACTCGACGGGAATTCCTGCTTTGAGGAGATCATACCTTATCTGATTGTGGGTTGTTGCAGAAAGCGGGTCTCCGGTAACTATAATACATACGTCAATTTCCCTTGCACTTTCAAGGAATTCAATGCCCGATTCAATTTCTGATCTCCCCAGCGGCTTTATGCTTCTGCCGAAATAAGATTCCAGCGCCTCCAGTGTTGATTTTGGAGGAATGGAGGTATAGTGCTCCAGATAAACTATCTGACACCTGCGTATGATGCTTTCCCCTTCCAGAGTGAGGCTCCTTATTCCACGCAGGCCAAGTCCCACAAGATAGAGCATCAGTATCCTTGTTCGTTAATCTCCTGCTCTATTCTGACAAGTTCATTGATCTTTGCAAGCCTTTCTCCGCCAATTGTTCCGGTTTTTATGAGAACAGAATTGAACACCACAGAAAGATGAGCAATAAAGTCGTCGTCTGTTTCTCCACTTCTGTGTGATATTGTATTCTTCATACCTCCCTTTCTGGCAGTCTCAACAGCATCATATGTCCTGCTCAGTGAACCTATCTGGTTTACCTTTATAAGAACCCCATTTGTAGCATTCATTTCGGCACCCTTGGCGATCCTCTCAGGGTTAGTTGTGTAAAGGTCGTCACCAACCACCAGAGATCTGTCCCTGACTTTCTTTGTCACTTCAGCATAGCCCTGAAAATCGTCTTCGTTCATGGGGTCTTCAATGAAGTAAAACCCATGATCCTTGGACATTGAAACTGCAAAATCGATCTGCTCATCCCTTGTTTTAGGGCCACTCCTGTACAAGTACTTCCCATTCTTATAGAAAGAGGAGGCGGCAAAATCCATCCCCAGCAATATCTTAACCTTGTTCTCTGATGAGACCTCAGATGCAGCTTCCTTCACAATGTCTATTGCTTCCATATCACTGATACTGGCTGTCCAGGCCCTCTCATCTCCCACTCCGATACTGAAATCTGGGAACTTTTCCGCCAGTTTCTTTCCAATTCTGTGATGAACCAGTATGTTGAGATATGCTGATTCAAAGAAAGTTCTGGCTTGAGACGACACGAGAAACTCCTGTATGGTTGTGCCGTTCACTGAATGTTTCCCGCCTCCCAGGACATTGCCAATAGGTCGGGGGAGATCTCTGCACATGGAACCACCCACATATCTGTATAGAGGGATGCCAAGGTAATTTGCCACCGCCCTGGCATTTGCAATTGAAAGAGCTGTGGAAAGATTCCCGCCAATGTTCTCCAGATATTCAGTTCCGTCTGTCTCCCTGATAGTGAGATCGAAACCCCTCTGGTCATAAGCATTGAAACCTAGAAGCCTGTTTTTTAATTTCTGCTCGAAAAATTTTACCCCTGATTCAATTCCATCCTTCGGGAATGCTTTTACCTCAGTTGCACCAGTGCTTGCTCCGGCAGGAGCTGAAGCAACTCCGCTTGAGAAGTCCGTATGGACCTCGGCCTCAACTGTCTGGTTTCCCCTTGAGTCGAATATCTTTCTGAATCTTATCTCCCTTATTGGAAGCTCTTCTATCATGAGAGTAAATGCGCTAACTAGATTTATTCTTGTTGATCAATCTGATCTTCAGATTTCAGGGACTTACGGTATCTGCTGCAGAATGTGTTGTAGTTGTTCTTGTATTCAGTCCAGAGAGAAATATATGAATCACTTACTTCGCCGACCTCCTTTGCAGGAACCCCTACTGCGATCTTCTTAGGAGGGATTATCTGCTTAGACCTTACCACGGCGCCCTCTCCTACTGCAGCCCATTCCCCAACTTCAGCAAAATCAGAAACTATGGAGCCCATGCCTATAACACACCAGTCCGATATTCTGCCTGTATGGATTATGCAGGAATGACCCAGAGTGACATGCTTGCCAATCCTGGTTGTCTCTCCAGGTCTGGCGTGTATAACAACATTATCCTCCACAGCTGTAAAGTCTCCGATCTCTATTGTACCATAATCTGCCCTTATAACTGCCCCTGGTCCAACCCAGACCTCTCTGCCAATATGAACATCCCCTATAACTGTGGCACCAGGAAAAATATATGATCCTTCATTTATGACAGGTGTACGACCTTCAAATTTGAAAACAGCCATGTTTAAACGCCCCCCATCAGTTCATGCTTTCTATCACTGAACGTCTTAAGTACAGTTCTGGAGTCATAACTGAATTCAGCCATTGGTTTTCTTATGGCCATTGATGACACTACTGAACCAATTGCAGATGACTCCTCAAGTGTGAATCCATTCTGAATGCCAAGATAAAGGCCAGCCCTGAAAGCATCGCCCGCACCTACAGTATCATGAATTTCTGAAGTTCTCATGGCACTGATTTCTGTTGAGCCTTTTGCTGTGTAGACTGTTGAACCCCTTTTTCCATGAGTTACGATCAGATTCCTGAAAAGCGACTTGGGGTCTTTTCCTCCAGTAAGTGCATGCATCTGGTCCATCTCTATATCGTTGAGAATAGCAATATCTGCCACCTTAGCGAAATACAGGACCTGCTCATTGCTGTACCTGTAACTGAGCTCCTGGCCTGGATCAAATACGGCCCTGTCATATGAGGCATGATCCACAGCATACCTGAGCTCCTCAGGATCCCCCGTCCCAAGATGAAGATAACTGTAATGTGTATCCGTACTGATATGCCCCTTCAGAAATGACCTGTTCATTGGTCCCTGGTAGATGTAATATACCTGATCACTTCCTGTGGATGCGGCATAACAGATTGGCCCACGATCCTGACCATCTACTAGAATGTTGGATGTGTTCACTCCTTTAGATTTCAGGAAATTGAGATATGAGCTGTGAGTCTTTTCAGAAACTGCAGAGTAAAGGTCAAATTCTATTCCCAGAGCAGCAGCTACCATGGAAAAATTTCCGGCTGTTCCTCCATAAACCTCTGAAACCTGAGTGACATTTATTGAACCCTCAGTTGGTATCCGGTTGACTTTCAGAACCATGTCAATATTCAAATGACCGGTCATTGCTAAGAATACATTGCGTTTCATGGTCAATGTGGATCATATCCTGATCTTCATGCGTGTATAAGTCATCTTCGGGAAAATCTCGGAGTCCAGGGAACGGTCATCCTCCTTCAGAGCTACGAATGAATCCTCCACTTTTCCTTCATATTTCATCAGGAACCGTCTGTAGTGATTCCTGTCATCATATATTGCTACTCCTATTTTTACTGAGTCTGTGATACCTGCAGCATCTATTGCATCCTTGATCTGTTCCCTTCCACTGAGAAGCATCATGAATATAGACTCAGGTTTTTCTATCCTGTTCTGGGTTGAATATTCTTCCATTGAAATGCCATATGCATGCTGAATCTGGAGCTTTGTCCTTACAATATCCGACCTCACAACAGCAAAAAAGGGCTTTTCGTAGGTTGAAAGAAAAACAGGCAACCCTTTTCCAATGGGAGAAATTATCTTGAAAAAAGATATGCTGGGATCAGACGACATTTGTTCCTGCTCTGCCTGTTCCGCCAAATTTTTTCGGATTAATGAACTCCGCGACCTTCTTAAGGAAGTTCTCCTGTTCCGGACTGTCAATCAGGGCATTCTCCCAGACATCTGTGATTGTTTCAGC
>JAKAAJ010000039.1 GCA_021802365.1 Thermoplasmata archaeon
GAAAATAACCATAGTTTCGGGATTCATCGGCATAGCCCTTGCTGGAATAAGCGGAGATTCTGCGGCCAGAACCCTCATATCACTTCAGCCGCTGAAGTATGCTGCTATTGAACTCAATCTGCATCCTGCTGTTAATGCTGCGGAGAGGCTTGGAGGTATCATTGTTAATGGAGTTCCTGCCTACTACATTTCAATTCCTCGCCTTCAGAGTTTTCTTGCTTTCCTGAGTTTCAATTCAAAGCAGGCTGTACCCGGCCTTTCCCAGTTCCCGAAGGCTGACTGGCCGCCACTTTTCATACACCTTACATTTGATACCATGGTCGGTGGAGGATCTCTGGTCGGTCTTTTTGGTCTCTACCTGCTTTACAGGATGATCATCAAAAAGAATTATCTTAACTGGCTGAGCCTTTATGGAATGATTGTTGCAGGAGTGCTCATAGAAGTGGTTTATGATTCGGGATGGGTTACTGACGAAGTTGGAAGGCAGCCATGGATCATTTACAATGTGATGTCGGTTGCATCCGCCGCCAATACATCCCCATCTGTTATTCCGCTTGGAATTGGAATTATAATATTCTATCTCATTGTTGTGCCATTTACCTTTTACTTCGCACATCGCCTGCTGCAGCACAGCAGTATAGGTGAGGAGCTTTCAGCGGGGGTGAAAAAGGAAGATGTCTCTCCATCCTGAGGTATTCATAAACATCGCCATTTTCTCAATGTTCTTTGCCATACTCTCAATGGAACTTATGGCAGCTTCCGCCATCATATTCAGGTATAAGGAGAGTGAGAAAAAGGTCATACCGTTCATAATACCCATATGGGAGATAACAGGAACCTTCTTCGTGTTCTATGTGGTTAATCTGGAAGCTCTTGTTCCCTCAATTCTTCCCCTCATTGCGTATACTTTCATCAGCTATATCCTGTTCTTCCTCATAGTCTTCATTCTCAGGAACGCCGCAATTATAAGTGCTGAGTATGTCTGGAAGAACAGGTTTGCTAACAGGAAGACACTTTACAAGGTGTACGCTATTGTGACATTTGTTCTGGGAGCCATCGTCCTGATGATATATGCATCGATGATAAGCGGAGCGGGGATAAATTACAGTCTGCAGAGCTTCAACGCGGCCAGGTTCGTCTCATTCCTGCCAAACGATGGATTTGTCATAGGGTCTGCTATCATACTCTTCGGCCTCGCCTCTGTTTTTTATGATCTATTTGTTGATCCCATCATGACATTCCTCACTGTCATAGTTGGTGTGATCATAGCAGGAGTTTCATTCTATGAGATGGGTGATCTGACAACGCTCTCATTTGTTGCAATACCGCTTGTCATAACAGTTGCCATACCTGCCCTTAATTTCCTTAAGGGGGCCAGGAAATACCTTCATAACAAGATATTATTCCAGGGGCTTCTGGCAGTGGCAGTATTTTTCCTTGCATTTACTGATTACCCCTACCTTCTTGGAAAGACTCTGAATGTGAATACAATACTGAACAACTCCGCCATGCAGACACAGATATTCTATTCAACAATTGTTGGGGGAGTCATGCTTCTGCTAATGACACTTCTGTTCTTCAGGGTTTATTCCAGGCAGAACGGCAAACTGTCAGAATCTGTTTGACCACCAATATACAATTTTTTTTAAAAATAGAGTTGTTTTTTACTTATTTCTGTTATTCATAAATTATATGCTTTCAGCCCTGAGCACTATATGTCTGGGATGGGATTTGAGAATCTGCTTCCCTGCCTCGGTTGTGTCCTTGAAAGGGCGGCTGCTCGTGAAATCCTTGAACGATTCTATGCTATCCCATTCTGTGAAAATCATGAACTCCCCGGGCTGATCAACATCCCTGTAGAGTTTTGCATCCTTAATCCCTGAATGACCGGTTTTGAGAAACTTTACGACACCCTTGAAAGTTGTCTCGAACTCTTCCTCCTTTCCAGGTATTACAGAATAGAAGAATCCCACGTTAATCATGATTTTGAATGTATTCACGCCTTAAATAGTTGCTGAATAACGAATTCCATATACACAAGGGCTATCTGTTTACTTTGGAATTCAATTATTAATTATGGATCAGAATTGAGTAGACCAGAACATCCACAATGCCATCTGATCAGGAAATGATGTCCTCAGTGAAAAGAACTTTGCAGAATTCACCGTTGAGGGAGGCAATGGTGGAATCATGGACAAGTTGTGAGTCTATTGTTGAACCGTCAGTTAAAGTTCTGTCAAATGTGGCACATGCATCATATATCATTGATGTCCTGAATCCATAATCAGATGCCATCCTTATGGATGTACTGACACAGTGATCTGTGGCAATTCCCAGGAAATACAGTTCAGGCCTTTCCATTTTCTGGAGCATTTCCAGAAGGCCTGTCCCTATGAATGCGCTGTGCACATGCTTTGTCAGTACGACCTCACCCGGCAGAGGTTCTGCTTCCCTGATGAACTGAAACCCCGGTTTCCCTGATTTCAGTGGTGATGCCTCGTTCATGGAGTCATGCCTGATGTGAATTATGGATCTGCCGGAACTGCGCCAGTGATCCAGAAGCATGGATACATTCTTCTCCAGTGATGGATTATTTCTGTTTCTGTATTTGCCTTCCATGAAACCTTTCTGTATATCGATTGGTATGAGGACTGAGTTTTTGGATAATTCCATACCGAAATATCATCTTCTGCCTAATTAATGTGTCATTACCCAGAACTCCATTGTCCCATTTCCCCTTTAAAGGGGCTTTCTGCTCAGCCAATTTGGAATTGCATAACAGAAATCCATTTTTTTCAGATCAGGAATCTGAAGCTGATTCCTGCCTCTTTTCCCCGGGGAGAAGAATTCCTGCTATAAGGGCCATAATTGCTGCTGACAGGATGAAAAGCCACAGCAGATATATACTTCTGTAGTAAAGCTCCACCATGGGAAAGCTCACTGATATGAAGACAATGGCAACAAGTATTCTCTGGAATGATGAATATACCCCTCTGTTCTCCTTTCCTACCATTCTTACCTCATATCCCAGCGCACCAGCTGTTGGAAGAGGGCCAGGTATCATGACCGCAACAGATGCAAAATAAAGAATCCTGTTTCCATAAAAAGTGGCTAGAAATATCATCATATATGAAATAACATCTATGATGCTTACCATTATGACATAAGCCTTTCCCATCTCAGGAAATTTCTGAAGTAGAGTTTCCGCAATTTTCCCGAAGGGTATGGAGGCAGCAAAAACTGCCGCAAGGAGAAGTATAGGGATTTCAGAACCAAGGCCAAGATTGATCCCTGTAAGGATGAAATAATAGGAGAAACCATAAAAACCGATTGCCATGAAAATCTTTCCCGCGTATATTGGGATGATGAACCGCTTTCTGGAGCTGAGATTCTTCAGACCCTTCCTCAGAGACTGCTTTGGAATACTGGAAACCTGCAGTGCCATGCCTGTTCTGCTGTCCCTGTAGAGCACTGTGAAAACCAGCGAGACAGACATAATGAGAAGAACGGGAAAAATGATGTAAGCGTACCTTATGGAGGCGGTCATTCCGATCAGGAATACCACCAGCATTGCCACTGTACCGCCCACCATCTCCATTGTCAGTATCCTTGCATAATTGGAACCCATCAGAGAGCTCCTGACAGCTTTTCCTATGAACGAATTCATGGATGACCTGAATGCATTCTGGCTTGCAGTGGCAATCAATATTGCCACAGGTATGGTGAGAATGAGGCCATCCCTGAATAGTATACCTGAAAAGAAAAGTGAACCTATTGATACAGAATAGATGAGAGAACCCGCTACCATTATGGAATATGTGTGGCCCCTATCTATTGCCCTGCCCTGCGGTATAAGGATTGCCAGAAGTGCCAGCTGTCCCATTGATACTCCAAGTGCCCCCCAGTAAAGTGATATCCCCTCTCTGTTCAGGAGAAGAAAGAGAGTATAGCCAAACAGAGTCATGAGAAGAGAATAAAACAGGTTTACAATCGATAGACCTGTGACGAAAGGATTTATGCCATTTCTGCTTGGCTTGGACAGATCAGGTTCAGACAATTAGCATGTCAAACATAATCAGTATATTATTCTTTTATATTTTTAAGATTCAGGTATATAATTGCCAATTTCATAAAGTCAGGTGATAAAATGGTTCAGTTCCAGAGGAAAGTTGTCAACATTTATCATGTTCTCCCCATCCATTGCCGGACCAATATTGTAAATTCCGCTGAAAGCCTGGTATGGAATTCTTCCAGAAACCATGACATATTTCCCGCCTGACTTCTGGAAAAGACCGAATCTTGATGAATTAGGGTCCACTATATTCTGGGAGATCTCCAGAAATGAAGCCAGCCTCTCCGGAGTAAGGTCAGGGCTGACAACAACCTTTGAGGCTCCTGAGACAAGCGAATCCACCAGATCACCGACATTGTAGATGAGATTGAACACTGTGAATTCAAAAAACTTGGCCAGCTCATTGTACAGCTTGAAGTTGGTCTTACCGTCTATGATGGAATCCAGATCGCATACCATAAGTTCCTCTATACCCTCCTTCATGAGATCGTATGCGGTCTTCCTGCCCACTATTTCCTTTCTTCTAATTACAACAGACGGAATGTGCACTGACATTGCATGTGCGGAATATATTTTAATTCTACCTAAAGTGACAGGTATTAACAATGTGTTTTATCGACTATCTCAACTAAAAGACCAATTTCCATTCCCATAATGCATTGAATTTCAAGTGCGTAATTAATCGGGAAAAATTGAGAATTGCAATAATATAAATATCTTTTAAGTATTATATTTTATTATGTTCTCCAATGCCAGATCATATGCCCTGAAATTCGAGAAAATTGTTGTCCCCATGGCTAAGGGCCAGCAGTCCCGCCTTCCTCTGGAAATAGCCTTTTTTCTGGCTGAAAAGTATTCCGGTGAGATTACTGCCCTCACTGTGAAGGAAGAGATGAAGGAACTGACCTGGAGCGACAAGGTGAGAATAATCACAAATGCATATCAGGACGGGAAGGAGAGAAATATCAAGGTTGTTCCCAGAGTCAGGACTGCCAGAAATATAAGAACTGGAATTGTGGAGGAGCTCAAGGAGAAGAACTATGATCTGGTCCTCATGGGTACTCACAGAAGAAGTGGTCTTTCCGGAAGCCTTTTCGGTTCTATTGGAGATTATGTCATGAAGAACAGTTCCACCCCGGCTGTTATTTTCAGCATCAGGCGAAACGAGCTTCCTTACAGGAACATACTCCTTCCAGTGGCTGAAACCATCAACAACAGAATGGCAGTATCATTTGCCCTTCATCTCAAGCAGAGCACAAATGCCAACCTTATCCTTCTCGATCTTAGAAAATTTGATGAAAAGAAGACGCACGGTTTCCAGCACCTGTTCGATAACCTTGGTGAGATTCACACAAGGTTCGGTGATGGAATCACAATTGTCAGGGGAGGCGACGGTGGAACAATGAGTACCCAGATAAGCAGTGCCATCAGGGAATACAGTGCTGATCTCATTGTACTGGGCCTGCGTTTCTCCCAGGACAGAAAAATCAGGGTGAATTCCACACTGAAAGCACTTATAAAGGACAGCCCGGTTGATTCGGCCGTTCTGAGAAGGTAGGCCCTTATAAGCAGGGCTGAAATATCAGTATCCTTTCAGCGCTCCATCCCCAATGAGAAGATTCAGTATTGCCAGATTAAGCTGCACTGTGTTAACGTAATATGACCCGAACAGGGGGAAATTCTGCACAGTGTATCTGGAAACGGTATCATTGAGGAATGATTCCAGAGATGTGTTGGAGACATTTTTACCTGCTGCAAGAAGGGTGAAATGCAGTGCCCCGGTAATGCGTGGGATCTGATCCTTCGCCCCTAGCAGAGGTATGTTAGGATCAACTCCTGAACCTGAATAGGATACCATAGAGTATGGAATGCGTGAAATATTTACCGTAGGGTTCTCACTAATGAACCTGCTTATGAGACTCCGAGTCTGGTTCAGGGTCTGATTTGCGTCCAGAGCATATGAACCGGATCCAGACCCGGAATAACTGTATCCTGTGGAAGAGGGCCTTGGCTGGAAGAAATAGGATTCATTGAACGCCTGGGCAAGCAGGTATGAGCCATATACTGTTCCGTTCTCCTCTATGAGTGAGCCGTTCGCCTGGAATGGATCTATGCCTTCCGCTACAATTGAAGAAACAGTAGGATAGACAAAACCCAGTATGAACATGAACAGTGCTGCGAACGCAAAAAGCTTCAGAACGGACTTTGTCTTCACCAGTGAACACCTCCTGCCACAAGGATCAGGTATATCACCTTAATAACTATGAAGGGAAATATCACACCTCCAAGACCGTAAATGGTTATGTTTCTCTTCAGCAGATCATTGATCGATGTTGGCTTGTATCTTACACCCCTGAGGGCCAGAGGAATCAGCATCAGAAGAATAATTGTGTTGAATATCAAAGCTGAGGTTATTGCAACAAGGGGATCCGTGAGGCCGAGAATATTCAGGAAGCCAAGCTCAGGAAATACACTGAATATTGCCGGAACTATGACAAAATACTTTGAGAAATCGTTGGCTATACTGAAAGCAGTCAGAGAGCCACGTGTTATCAGTATCTGTTTACCAAGGAAGATCACATCCATGAGCTTGGTGGGGTCGCTGTCAAGGTCAACCATGTTAGCGGCCTCTTTTGCCGCCTGCGTTCCGCTGTTCATGGCCATTCCCACATCGGCCTGTGCCAGGGCCGGAGCATCGTTTGTACCGTCGCCGACCATTGCAACCATCCTCTGCCTTTCCTTCTCCCTCAGCACCACGTTATATTTATCCATGGGAGTGCTGTTTGCCACATACTCGTCTATTCCGCTCTCCTTTGCTATATATGCGGCAGTGATGTCATCGTCCCCTGTACACATTATGGTCTTTATGTTCATCTTCTTCAGCAGTTCCAGTCTCTGCCTTATGCCTGGCTTGAGCATATCATTGAGCTCAATGACACCCAGGAATTCCCCATTTCTCGCCACTGCCAGAGCAGTCCCGCCTCTTGCTGATATACCGTTACAGAGACCTTCCAGATAGTCATCGGATATCTTGTATTTCGCCTTGATAGCTTTCAGGGCACCCTTTATGATCTCCTCCCCGGAGGACCTGATTCCACTGTACTTTGTCTCTGCAGAAAATGGGATGAATTCGTATCCTTCAATTTCCTTCAAGTCAGCGTTGACTCCTTCTGATGAGGCAAGTTTCACTATGGACATGCCCTCAGCTGTCTGATCCTTCAGAGATGCAAGTGCACAGGATCGCACAAAATCAAGATATTCCACCCCTTTCTTAGGGTAGAATTTAACTGCCCTTCTGTCACCCATAGTAACTGTTCCTGTCTTGTCAAGTATAATTGTGTCTATATCGCCAGCGTTCTCAACAGATTTCCCGCTTTTTGCTATGATGTTGTACTGCGCAATTTTGTTGATGGAAGCGATACCTATAGCGGGAAGGAGCCCGCCTATGGTTGTGGGTATCAGAGCTATGAGAAGAACTATGAAAATCACAAGATTCGGGGCAACAGAGAGAAAACCGGATTCCGCAAAGACTGCACTTACAACAATCAGGAATACCAGTGTGACCCCACTGAGAAAAACTGTTAGAGCAATCTCGTTGGGGGTTCTCATTCTCTTTGAAGATTCCACAATGTTAATCATCCTGTCAAGGAATGTTTCCCCGGGATTGCTTGTCACCTTGACCATAAGACTGTCTGTAACGAGAGTGGTACCGCCTGTAACACTGTCACCAAGAATCTTTCTTACAGGTCTTGATTCACCGGTTATGCTTGACTCATTGACAAAACCAGTTCCTTCGATGATTTCCCCGTCTATGGGTATGACATCGCCCTTGTCTATCCTCAGAATATCGCCCTTTTTAAGGCTCGAATATGAAACTTCCTGAACTCCGTCCCCGGATACAAGTTTCCCTGTAACCTCCTTTCTCATGCTCTTAAGTGATTGCGTAATTGCCTTGCTTTTGCCCTCAGATAGGGAAGAGCTCAGGTTTGAAAAGAGGACTGTAAGAAAAAGCATCACTACCACGGATACATAGAATTCTATATACACGGGGGTGTGAGGTATGCCGAACTGAGATGGAAATATGGCGGCAAAAACCGATATGATCAGAGCTATCTCAGTAACAAACATCACTGGGGATGACACAAGCTTCCAGGGGAGGAAACCGTAGATGGAATTGATGAAAGCTTCCAGATACCTGTTCTTCATAGCATCCCCCCGATGAAGAGATTAAAGTCCTTTGCCCAGGACAGGAACGGGCCCAGGGCCAGAACAGGGAAAAACGAGAGTACACCAAGCATTATTATTGTGACGAACAGCATAAGGGCAAACAGTGGAGATCCAGTTTCTATTGTTCTCCCCGTTTCGACCTTAGGGCTTTTGGTGGCAAAGGACTGAGCGATTGCCAGTTGCAGGCCCATGAGAACAAAACGCCCCAGAAGCATGAGAATTCCGTCAGTGATATTGAAGAAAGCGGTGTTTGTAACAAAACCACCCACCTCTGAACCATTGTTTGAGGCTGCACTGAGAAATTCATAAAGGACACTGGATATGACATCTGGCCTTGGATTTGGATCTCCGATAACAAGGGCAGGAAGAAGCATTGTTATTCCAAATGGGATAAGAACAAGCAGAGGGTGTGTCACAAGAGACAGAGTGGAATATTTTATCTCCTTTGAACTGATTTTTATGCTCATAATCTCGGGAAGCTTCCCGACCATAAGTGAGGTTATGAAAATGGCAAATATCACATACATGAATATATTCAGGACGCCTGTTCCAACTCCGCCCAGGGGATCATTGAGAATAAGATTACCCATTAGTCCCAGCAATCCTGCAGGTGTGAATGCCAGAAGAACAGAATCTGCTGCCCCTGTTGAGGTAAAGACGGCCCCAGATGAAAATATGGAAGTCTGCGATATCCCTATGGCAGTTTCCTTCCCAAGCATATTTCCTGTGAAGATTGTTCCAAGGGATGTTATTGAAGGGATTCCGCTGTATTCTGCGAAGAATGTCATGAATGTGGTGAAAAAGAAGATGGAAATCAGAACAACATAAAGGGTCCTGGCAAACCCTCTGTTGTTGAACACCTTACCAAGAGAAAGAATCGATCCAAGAGGTATAACAGTGAAGGAAAGAAATTCTACAAGGTTGGTGAACCAGTTTGGGTTTTCCAGAGGCATGGCCGCATTTGAACCATAGAAACCGCCTCCGTTAGTTCCAATGTTCTTAATTGCTTCCCATGTTGCAACCGGACCGAGAGGAAGCCTCTGTATGCCACCGGACAGAATCGGGTTGACATTCACGTACTGGCTCAGGTCCTGAGGTACTCCTGAAAGGATGAATATAATGGTGACAAGTATGGTCAGAGGAAAGATCAGATAGAATACTGAAACCAGGAAATCTCTGTAAAAGTTTCCGATTCTTCCGTTTTCATTAAGTATCCCTCTGATGAAGGCCATGGACACTGCAAAACCTGTTGAAGCTGAGAGGAACATAAGCCCCGTAAGGACAAAAGTCTTGCTGAGGTATGAAAGATGAAGTGGATCTGAGTAATGCTGAAGATCGGTATTGGTGAGGAAGGATGTCACTGTGTTGAAAGAAAGAGAGAAGGAATAGTTGTGAGTTATTCCTGCAAATGGGATGTAGGACTGGAAGAAAAAGAATACAAAGGCAATAATTCCTGCCGCTGCATTGAATACAATCAGCGTGATAAAATATTCCTTCATCTTGGTATCCTTTCTGGCATCCTCCCCAAACATATTTATGAAGAAATTAACCAGCCTTCCGGAAACGGGATCAAGCCATGTCTTCTCTCCCCTGTAAAGCTTTGCAATATACCCGGAAATAAGGTAGGCAAAAATGGAGAGAAGAAGTATGTAGATAAGTATGATGATTGTGCCTGAAAGAAGTCTCTGGCTCTCAAAGAACGTTGCCCAGAAGTTTGAACCTCCTGAAGATTCAGTTGAGACATAACTCAAAATTTCTCAGCCCCTATAATACTGTAGAAAAGATAGACAGCTACCAGAAGCACCACTATGCTCACTGATACAAGAACATATGACAATTCTATCCCGCTCATCATGCATAGCACTTATTTATAATTATTGATAAAAATGAATATTATTATATTAAAATTCTATAATGCTTGAATCAGGAATTTCAGGGTTTCAGATTCTTTGACATATATGG
>JAKAAJ010000002.1 GCA_021802365.1 Thermoplasmata archaeon
CGCGAAAAATATGGTGCCTGAGATAAATTCTGGCACCTTCAAAATACTTAAATACTTTGTACAATATGTCTGTCAGACAAAGAGATGACACCACCCTACAGTTTGTTTGAGAGGTTCAAGAACAAAATATTTGGGCTTGAGCTTGAGAGGATTTCGAGGCAGAATAAAAAAAACTACGATGTCTCAGTGTATTCTCAGGGTAAGGGAATCTTTTATTCACTGATTTTCTCCATAATGCTATGGTGGATCCCAATAGCAGGACCGGCAATCGCTGGGTACCTTGGGGGCAGGAAATCAGGCACTATCGGAAAGGCACTTGTATCTGGCTTTGTTTCAACGGCCGTTATAATAATGATAACTTTTGCCCTATCCCCATTCAGGACAGGTGTACTGGGTTCCACCGGAACTTACTTCTCTTCGGGAGTTCTTCAATTTTCTCAGTCAAATCTCATCGCATATTCCGGTATTCTTAACGATCTCTATACAACATATGGAATAATAAAGACAATGGCAATCATAATGCCAGGATCAATACTGCTGCTGAATATCTTCTCGTTCACTGGTGGATTTTATTCAAATCTGAAGATGCAGGAGGACAATCTTTCGCACAGTTTCATGCAGAAAGATGTTGAAAACCGCCTCTCCTCAGTTAAAAAAGTCCCATCCGTGAAGCTGGAGTCCAGAACCATAAAGGAATTCAATGACGGTTCAGACGATGATTCTGAATACGGGGGTTCCTGGTCATATCTCTGAAATTTCAAGCTGAAGACACCTCAAAGATCAGGGAGGAAAACCCTCCCGGATTTTTTTCTCCACATATTCTTTCAGAACCGATGCGGAATTAAGATGGGTCTCCTTTGAGGAGAAGAGAAATGTCACAACTTCTGCTGAAGAAATCTCACCGATAAGTCTGGAAACCTCATTCCTGTTGGAATCCAGCTCTTTGCAATATCGAATTTTGAAATCCTCCCATCTGCCAGGATCATGGCTGTAAAACTTCCGCAGTTCGTTAGATGGTGCAATATCTTTCAACCAGAGATCAATTTTCAGATCAGCTTTTTTAATTCCTCTTGGCCACAGCCTTTCCACGAGAATGCGTCTGCCATCAGCAGGCTCCACCGGTTCATAGACTCTCTTCAGTTTTATGCTCAAATGTTTCATTCAAACAGGTTTTTCAGGAACATAAATGTGTCTAGTGGATAGATTTCAATCCCATTTTACCTGAACTCCTTGAAATCCTTTTTAATCCTATTGATATAACTCGTAGATGATAGATATCCATCTCCTGAGGGAGAACCCCGAGATGTTCAGGAAAGCCTTCAAGGCAAGGGGTTTTGACGAGTCTGCTCTGGAAGATTTTTTCAGGCTGGACAGCCAGTGGCGGGAAAAGCTTAAGGATCTCAACACCCTGAGGCACGAGAAGAATGACATAACCGCCAGCATATCATCCCTCATAAAGGAAGGGAAGGATGTGGAAGATGCCAAAGGAAAGGTAAAATCAATCAATGAGAGGATCAACTCTCTTGAGACTGAGATGGCAGAAATTGAGAATGCAAGGACAAAGGTTCTCAACATCATGCCCAACCTCCTCCATGAATCAGTTCCTGTATGCAAAGGGGATGAGAATAACCAGTTCCACAGTTTCTGGGGAAATGCCAGGGTTTACAGCGGGGACCTGGAAGAATTCAAAAATTCAACAGCAGGTAAGGGTAAATTCACCCTTATTGAGAGAAAGCCTGTGAGCCATGTGGATCTGCTCTCATCCCTCGATCTGGCAGATCTGGAAAGAGCTTCCAGGGTTTCGGGTGCCAGGTTTTTCTACCTGAAAAACAGGCTTGTAAAGCTTGAGCTGGCTCTTGTAAATTATGCGGTGGATTTTCTCTCAGAAAGAGGTTTCAACGTCGTTGAGCCGCCATACATGCTCAACCTGTCAGCAATGAGCGGAGCCACTGATATGGAGACCTTTAAAGACACTCTCTACAAGATGGAGGGTGAAGACCTGTATCTTATTTCCACTTCAGAGCATCCCATAGCTTCAATGTATATGGGGGAGACTCTTGAATCATCAAGCCTCCCATTGAGAATTGCCGGAGTTTCCCCATGCTTCAGAAGAGAGGCAGGTGCCCATGGAAAGGACACCAAAGGGATTTTCAGGGTACATCAGTTCACAAAGATAGAACAGTTCATCTTCTGTCATCCGGATGAATCATGGGAATTTCTGGAGGAACTGCTTAAGAATTCTGAAGATATATTCAGAAACCTGGAAATTCCATATCGTGTTGTTAATGTCTGTTCAGGTGAACTGGGAAATCTTGCCGCAAAGAAATATGACATCGAGGCATGGTTCCCTGCTCAGGGAAAGTTCCGTGAAGTTGTGTCGGCATCAAACGACACTGATTACCAGGCGAGATCACTTGGAATAAAATTCAGGGGAAAGTCAGGAAACCAGTTCGTGCACACACTGAACTCAACAGCAATTGCTACTACAAGAACAATCGTCGCAATAATGGAGAATTTCCAGTCAGAGGATGGGAAGAAGATAAAAATACCGGAAGTACTGGTTCCATACACCGGGTTTGACACTATAAGCTAGTTATATTATCTGCTCATGAAGGCAATTTTTGCACTTGATGAGGAGTACTTCTTCCAGCGGTCAAGTATGGGGAGATGATCCTCATCAACCATATCCATCACGTTCAGATACTGCAGAATTCCCTGAACTGCACTGTCCGCATCCCTGACAGCGCTTATGAGATCACGGTTCAGGTTCGTTGAATCTCCTCCTGTGAAAAGACCCCTGATTGAGGTCATGTTGAATTCATTAGTTATTGGCTGGCCATGTGGCGTAAGGCGAAGCTGCCTGGCAAATTCCTCACCAAGGAATGAATAGTCAGTTTCCTGCCCTGTTGCTTCTATGACATAATCCACAGGCATTTCAAGAACACGGTCCTTCTTCGGTATTGGTTTTGCGCGTCCACCCTTGTCAGGAACCATCTCGTTCTGCCAGTACCTCAGTGTAACTACGCGATCTCCTTCCTTGACGTATTCGAACGGGGTAACCTCCCACATATAGTCAACATGTTCTTCCACTGCCTCCTCCATCTCCTCCTCAGCATTCATTGAGGGATATCCTGGCCTGTCAATGTCTCTTCTTCTGTACATTATATGGACGTTCTTTGCCCCAAGCCTCAGGGATGTTCTTGAGGAATCATTTGCCGTGAATCCTCCCCCTATGATCGCAACATTTTGACCCACATCAATACGCTCGCCAAAGCTTGCTCTTCTTAGAAACTCAGTGGCATGTATAACATTCTTTGCGTCGCTCCCCGGGGTACCTGTCATCCTTGGCTTCTGGTTTCCAACAGATATGTAAACGGCATCAAAACTCTCCATTATCTCCTTGAATGATATATCCTTACCAACCTCTGTATTCAGCCTTACGTCTACTCCCTGGTCGATGATGAAGCCTATTTCCTTATCCAGAACATCCTGTGGAAGTCTGTATCTGGGAATGCCAGTCTTCATGAATCCTCCAAGTGCTGGAAGCTTCTCGAATATGGTCACCTTTATTCCCTGTACTGAGAGATAAAATGCTGCAGTAAGGCCAGATGGCCCTCCCCCTACAACAGCGACCTTCTTTCCGATAAATCTTTTCCTTGGAATATTGAGGACCTGTGAATAATCGTCAAACTTGTCCGCAGCATATCTCTTCATGTGTCTGATGGCAATGGGGCCACCGGTGTCATACAGAACGCATATGTCTTCACAGAGATGTGTGCATACTCTTCCAATAATTGCGGGAAAAGGAAGGTTTTCGAAAACAATCCTGACAGTCTGTGCCGGGTCCCCCACGGCACTGCTCCTTATGTACCCTCCAATGTCAAGGCTGGCAGGGCAGGATTGTGTGCATATGTTACATCCAAGGCATCTGCTGGCCTCAGCAACCGCTTCAGAATCAGTATAACCTTTAACGGGTTCTAGCTTAAAACTTCCTATTCTTTTTTCAGGGTCTTCATGTTCTATCTTCACTCTTTCGAAGTTAAGCATTTGCGGAACCTAATCTAACATTTCTACATCGGTAATAAACATTTTTTTAGCCTTATGGTGAAATGATGGAAAAAAAGGATCAGGTATGAATCAGTGAAGGTATTGCCAGCATTGCAAAGAAAAGATTGAAAAGCACAATAAGGCTCATTGCTATGTAAAGGCGGTTTCCTGCAGTTATAAATGTAACCATTGATGTGAAAACAACAGTTATAGGTGTGAAGATCAGAACCCAGAGGCCGAGAGTTATAAAGTACAGAGGATCAACAGCTATCAAACCCTGTACTATATGTGTTGGGTTCAGGTAGGAGGAGTTAAATGTGGAATGGAATGATGCTATCTGAGATATACTCACTCCGTCAGCACTTCCCCTTATGAAGAGGAGTATAACTCCTACAATTATGAGTGAAAGGCTGCTCAATACGCCTACTCGCAATATCAGGCTGGTAATACTATCTATATCACGCTGCTTTGACGGCACGTTCACCCCTCCTTGTTTTAAGATACAGGCCAGATATCATAATTATTGCTACAGCTATAGATATCATCTCCTCGATGGTTGTTGCTATGACAAGCACTTTTGCCTTGTCAAGTCCTTCAAGGAGCATCTCTACGCCAAGGAATGAGAGAATAGAGAAGAAAATCCATCTGATATTTTTGTTGGTTATCTTCAGCAGCAGACGGCTTCCAATATATGCTCCTATAACAACACCTATTGCAGTAGCACCGGCTATGAAAAGCTGTATGTATCCCTCATACCAGTAGATTGAGCTTCCAGTTGCCGCTGTTATTCCTATCATGAAGTTGCTTGTTGTGGTGGTAACTTTCATTGGCAGGTTCATTGCCCAGTCCATTCCAAGGACCTTCAGAGCACCACTGCCAATACCAAGGAGGCCGGAGATCACACCAGCAAAGAACATTATTATTTCTGCCAGCCACCATCTGACACCCTCGTAGCTGATTTTCTTTTTCAACTTTGTATCATAATATTCTCCGGCAAGCTGAAAAATTCTTGTTGTCCAGTCAGGCTTTCTCTTCAATGGTTCTTCGCTTGAGCTTCTCTGTATAGTGGGAATCAGTGAACCAAGAAGAACAATTCCGAAGAGAACATAAATGATCCAGCTGGCATGAGCTTCATGCACAGCCACAATTGTTAAAGATCCCACAATAGCACCGGCAGTAGTTGCTATCTCCAGCCCTACTCCTATCTTAATATTGGCAATCTTGTGCTTTGTATAGCCACTTGCAGATCCCGCACTGGTTGCTATTGTTGAGATAAGGCTAGCTCCTGTTGCAAAGTAAATTGGGATTCCATAGAAGAGTGTGAGCAGTGGAACCAGAACTGTTGCCCCACCAAGTCCGGTAAGTGACCCCAGTATGCCTGCCATTGCCCCTCCACCCAGAATGGAAAGGAAACGCAATATCAGAGTAATATCAGATGTCAACGGAAAGGAATGTAAGCATCGTATAAAGTAAATTCCATTATGGTCGCCACAAAGGAAACCAACTATTCATGAATTGAAATTTTTTTACTGGATTCTCCAAGATCATGCTCATAATAAACAATTACACTGTAAGTTCCGGTAACGTTTATCAAATCAGATTCTGCCAGAGGGTGAAGTTCAAAGGTGCAGGTAATTCCAACTCTGAGGGACACATTTCCTTCTGTTCCCCAAATATAGCCGTTCTGGTTTACCATCGGTGCTCCCCCCACAAATCTGAAATATAATGGATTCACCGAATTTTGCTGGCCAAGATAGGTGACATTTGCTTCCATATAGGACAGTGTCCCATTTGAATAATATTGTGGCACTATACTGTTTACCCTTAAGGAAGGAGCCCTTTCGAAATGAATTGAAGCGGCTACAGGAACTGCAATAAGAACAACAGCAAAAACGGCAATTTTTCTTAACTTGTTTCTGGAGAATCTGATGGTTTTGGTTTGTGATTCCCGAACCTTTAATTCCCTGGATGCAAGGAAAGGAATCAAAAGGACAGCCATCATGGGCCAGTACATCAGGTATTCGGCAAGAGACCGGTAATTGAAGATGAAGATCAATATGGGAAAAGCCAGAAAACCGTACTGAATTCTATCTGTGTAAATGATGTATATTACAATAAAGAAAATCAGTAAAAATATGACCATGAATGTATAGAAGTCTCTGGTCACATCAATGAAACCTAGAAAGGAATATTGTGAAGGACCAAAACCTATTCCTATGAGATTCTGAATCTCTGGTGCAAGCATATCATGCACATAGGCGTAGGGAGATTTCAGAATGAAATATCCATTGAAAACAGTGAATGCCACTACGGAAGAGAATATGAATTTGATTGACTCCCTCATTCCGTACCTTCTGGCAATCAGAATAAGCATGAATGGATACAGCAGTAGAGGCACCTGTTTAAGCGAAAGTGCTGAACCCATCAATGCCCCAGACAGATAGCTCTTCTGCAGGCAGATCAATGATAGTGCAGTGAGAGTCATCCAGAATATGTCAGAGAAACCAAGTGAATACTGTGTCAGGAGAAGGGGCTGAATAATGAAAGCTGCGGAGATGGCAGTTCCTGAAAGAATATTGACATTCCTTTTTATGAATGCCAGAGGGATTATGTAGAGAGGTATCAGTCCAATAAAAGGGCTGATCCTGAGCAACCTGGCAGGAACCAGTAAAAGAAATGAGAGAGAGGGATAGCTCAGATTTGTGACATAACCGCCTGCCATGTTTGGAGTCATGGCCGTAACCGGAATTGGTAGAGCTTTGAAAACCCCTGCAGTGACAGAATTGATATAAGGGTCCAACCCACTTAAAAACTGAATTGATGAATACCAGTCAATGGTAAATTCATCAGAGGATGGCAAGCTGACCTTATAAAAATAGAGGATCAGGATAAACATAAAAATAGAAAAAGAAAGGGCCTTTATCCACCAGTTGAATCTGAACCCTGCAAAATGTGGCATATGTGTCAGTCTTCCTCTGAAAGTATACAGGAAAACACCTGCAATGGCAAGCGGAACGATAACCCTTATCAGGGAGTCATACCCTGTTGAGGTCATGGTCTGAATCAAAAGCTGGGCTATCAGGTAAAATAGGACAAATATCACAAGTGAGGCTCGGAAATGCGGCAGTTTATAGCCAGAAGGAAGAAGGGCCTGAAGAAGGACTGTGAATGCCAGAACCGCTAATGCAAATTCAGCTGAAATCTGAAATACTCCTCCGTATCCCAGAAGATACTGAATGGCATTCAGAGTCCCTATTATACCAAGTGAAGCCAGTGAAAGTGAAATCCTTGAAAATTCATCTTCCTCGGAATCTCTAGTTTCCAAATTCACCTTCTCCAGACTATGGATATTGAGGTAAGATATGTGAATGCGAATGCAACTATAATGCCGAAGAGATTCGCGATCAGGGGGTTAAAACTGAAATTAATCAGTGTAAGAAAAATAGCGATGTTTATCCCGACGCCTCCCAGATTGAAAACGTTGTATTTCAGCATCCTCAAAAAATATTTTCCGCTTCCGTTTCCAGTGGTTCTGAATGTTATTTTGTCGTTAAGGACAAAGTTCGAAATGACGCTGGCCTCCACTGCTATGACCTCCGAGGCATTTCCAATGAGGCCAAGAAATGCCTTGAGAAGCATCTCATTGACAATCACACCGGATATTCCCACAAGGACGTATCGCATCAGGTATCCTTTTCTTGAAACTAGCGACAGGTACTGGAATATGTCACCAGTTCTGAGTTTGCTGTTCCCTTCCCCTCTTTTCCTGAACCTGATCGGAAACTCTTCAATTATGAAGTTAGCGCTGAGTGCCCTCCTTAAGATATCCACCTGGCCAGCATAGGAAGGGGACACCGCCTGAATCTTATTATCTGAAACGATAAAGTCAGCAAGCTCCCTTGAATATACTCGATATCCACTGGTTGCATCTCTTATTCTGCTTGAAAAGGCTAGTCTGAATAGAATATTGGCCGACTTGCTCATCAGTTTTCTGGATATTGAATCTTCACTGCTCCCCCCTTTCACATACCTGGAACCTATGAGCAGGTCAAGCTTCCTGGATTCTGCATATCTGATCATTGAATCAATGCTTTCAGGGTCATGGGAAGAATCAGAGTCAATTGTCACAATGTATCTGTCATCTGAAGACAGATTCCTGAAACCTTCCAGGACAGCAGAGACAAGCCCCATCTTCTTACCTCTTTCAATGAACAGAACATTATCTTTTCCCAGACAGAGCTCAGGTGTACCATCAGTGGAGCCATCGTCAATTATAATCAGACGGTATGCATTTAATTTAGGAAGCAGGTTTTCGAGATTCTTCTTCTCATTCAAAACCGGGATTATGATTGAAAATCTCCTTTTTGGTTCTTCTGGCATTGGACTGAATAGGTAAGGATAACTAAACTAAAACACTTTTTGTGTTATAACGACACCAATCTATATGCTTAGTATGAAAAGGAAAATAACTCAATTTCATTTTTT
The DNA here is from genome assembly GCA_021802365.1 of Thermoplasmata archaeon. The sequence goes on from JAKAAJ010000002.1 coordinate 8,533, forward strand.
AATCTGGCACTGAAATTTCAATGGCCAAGTCTGATAAAGAATATCTCTCCTGTTAATCCGTCTTATCAGTAAAGCTACGCATTGTTATATTTATGAAAATGGGCCCAGACAGCTCATTGATCATTTTTATAAAGGAAGGAGAAATCATAAACAGATACATCAGGACTGGAAATATTCCTTAGAATTACAATAATCCAGTCATTCTGAAGAATTCAACAGGAAAAATAAAGATCACCCCAGGTATTGTTTTTATTTCATATTGGGCATGGGGTATTCAAAACTTATATGAGGCCCTTGATCAGCTTTCAGAGATCTTCTCTATTCTCTTTGCAAGTTCCTTAAGTTTTTCGGATAGTTCAGTTATCTTTTCGGGTTCCGAGGATTTCAAATCCTCCATGTAAGAAAGGTAGCTGTTCATCTCTCCGATCATTTCTTCTGCATCGGCAGGAGAGTGCATGCCAAAAAATCCCCCAAATCTTGCAACCTCTTTCCCTTCCGATGTCAGTTCATATCTTCCGTCATCCCGCTTGACAATGAGTTTTTCGTTTGCAAGGTGCTCCAGCAGAGGGTAAATTGACCCTGGCGACGGCCTCCAGAATCCCATGCTGTTTTTTTCCATTGCGTTAATCAGTTCCATTCCATTCATCGGCTTCCCTCTGAGGAGGTGAATAACAAAATACCTCAGCCCTCCACGCATTCTGTTCATACCCCTCATTCTTCTTCCCATTTCTCCACCAAATCCTCCAAACATAGACATCTCATCTCCGCTGGTTCATTTCATATCGAATAATCGATATCGGTTAATCGATAATTGGTATTTAACCATTTTCATACGAAATCGAAAATTCGAATTGCCGCAATTAAAATTCATAAAAAACAGTGGAAGTTATAATGATAGGAATCCTATAGTTTTTCAATATGGGAAATAAATGTCCATTGATGCTATTCAATTTCTCATTAAGGGATGCCCTTTAAATTTATACATAAGGCAAGTCAATTTTTAAGCACAGGCACAGTTCTCACTCATTGGTTCCACCCTAATGATATATTTATGCAAGTTAGTGATTTTACCAGGTGGTTCTGTTCCCGTTTTTCATGAAAAGGTTCAGGAGAGTCGTGAGGATGCCGCTCCTGAAGCCTGGAGCTGTGTCACTTTCAATTATTGTGTATGGGGTATTCTCTGAATATTTACTTCAAAGAGGGGATCCCCAGTCAGGAATCCATTCTTTATTTACCAGTCTTTGGTGGGTGATGCAGACCGTGACAACAGTGGGATATGGGGATACCCCTGTTGTCGGACTCTATGCCAGAATCAACGGAATATTCATAATGGTGGCAGGAATCGGAAGTGTAGGATTTCTGCTTGCCAATCTGGGTTCCAATATGATAGACAACAGGCTTGCAAGAAAGCTTGGAGAAGCAAGGACAAAGATGAAACAGCATATCATAATATGCAATTTCAATGACCAGGCACTGGAAATAGCACATGATATACTTGAGGAGGAGATACCGGTTCTTATTTTATCACAGACAAAGCCAAAGCTTGAGGATCCTAATGTCGACTATGTCAGTGGAACAAGCCTGAACTCACGTGACTTAGAAAGGGCCGGAATTTCAAAATGCAAAACTGTGGTAATCCTTGCAGACAGAAGAAACGAAGGTGAGGAGATCGCTGCTGTGGATGCAAAAACAATAGTCTCAATATCAAATATCAAAAAGGCAAATCCTCAGATTTATGTTATCGCCGAGCTTCTTTCCAGAGACAGTGAGGAAGCTGCCAGAAATTTAGGTGCAGACGAGATCATAGTAAAAGGGAATGTCTCTTCCCTTCTGATATCGAATGCGGTTCTGAACCCTGGAATTTCAAAGGTATACAGTGAACTCCTTAGGCCTGATGGGAAGATGAGGTTTGAGGAGGTACCGGTTGATAACTCATTCAAGGGTAAGGCAGTGAAAGAATTTCATGATTACATGGAAAGAAATGGAAAGGTTGTAGTCGCCTTTCGAAAAGGAGATAATATCTTCCTGAGATCATCTCTGGATAGCATAATGGATTTTGATTTCGCAATCCTTATTTCACAGGGTAAAGAGTAGTTAAAGATTGAATCCTGTATTTTTCCATATATCATAAGACCATGTGATTCCCGATCCCCTTCAGAAATGTTCAAACCGCCTTCTGATAATTATTATTTTTCCCTACTGGCCATATACGATAAAGAGAGTAGAACTTCAATAATGATCCTAATGCTAGATTTGAAGGTTTATTGCTCTACCCGGTAATCATTCTGTCAAGGTATACCAGCTTTGATCTCAGCGGCTCAGACTGATCCAATTCATGAATATTGCATACACATCTCCACTAGCAATCCCCAGTAGTTACAAGAGCAGCCGGCTAGTGCTGGACTTACTTGACTTTTCCTTTTGTGATGTGTTTTAACCATCTTTAACTAAAATTGGCGATCGAATACCTGAATTTACTACAAAACACCCTCTACAAAAGTCCCATATTCAAACATCACCTTCCTTTTCATTTTGATGCAGGTTCATAAAAGAAGGATTATCTGTCTGATTAACCATAATTCATTTAACCAGAATATCATTTACACTTATTTCCTCTCTGGGGACCCTGATATAGTAAAGCACTTTGTTTCTGGATCCAGCAAAATAAGTTTGCTAGCCACATAAATTTAAAAGCGGGGGTGAAGTCAGAATAGTTCTCATTAAAAATATTCACAGGGTTATTCCCATTTGCCCAGGGATTTCAAGCGATCTATTCTAACAAAAGACACATTTCATGGGTTTAGGGGGAAAGTTCAGCCGCAGAGGAAAAGTGCAGTCACATTTGAGGATATATGTTTATTCCAAGCTCCTTGCGCCATCTCATGGTCAGTTCTTATCATAGAGTGAATATCAGGAGGTAACTTTTCAAAATTTATCAATTTTAAAATTCATGGTAATAAAAAAGGCTTAACCCTATTGGTTATGGGACCGTTGAGATTTGAACTCAAGTTACCAACACCCCAAGCTGGTAGGATACCAAACTACCCCACGGTCCCATTACGAAAACGGCAGTATTTCGTCGATCAGATCGATGTGGGATAATATCATACGCCTGCAGCAGTACCTGTGGATTCCAAGGCTGTCCATCTCTCTAGAGATCTCCTCCGGGGTTGGCTCTCTGCCTGCCTTGCGTATCTCTGCCATCTTTTCCTCGAATTTTACGCTGCTGGAGGAAATTACTTTCCCACAGCTGAAGCATCTAACAGGTATAATCATGGGCTCACCTGTAAGATTTCTGCCTCTTCGCTCTTGCGCCACGGCCCATTGGTTTCTTGGGCATCTTTCTTCTTATATCGTTGACAAGAAGTGTTCTGTCGTACTGCCTGAACAGTTCATCCAGCTGATCATCCTTGAGGAATTTAACAAGTCCCTTGGCAATGGCTGTTCTGGAAGCGTCTGCCTGTCCTGTCTGGCCTCCACCGGAAACCATGACATCAATATTTACCTCCTTTGCCTTCTCCCCTGCCAGCATGAGAGGCTCCAGAAGCTTGTTTCTAAGAATCTCAACGGGATATATTTCAACAGGTGCGCCATTAATTGTAACCTGGCCATTTCCCTTTCTGGTGACTGCCCTGGCCACGGCAGTCTTCCTCTTTCCAGAGGTCATAACAACATTCGGAGCTTTCATCAGTATTTACCTCCAAGATTTTCAGCAACCTCGGAAAGCAGAACAAATCTGCTCATTCTTGTATTCTTTGCATCATCTATAGTCATCTTTTCTGAGTCCTTGTATTCATGCGGAACTCCGGAATAAACCTTGCAGTTCTTGAATTTCTCTATTCCGCTGGATTTCTTCTTGGGAAGCATGTCTCCAATGGCCCGCCTGAGAATCTGGTTTGAAGTTCTGGGATAGTGGGGTCCCTTCCTTATGCTGCCTATATCCATTCTTTCTCTGAATTTTCTGAGAACAAATTCTCTGGAGCCGGTTACGACAACCTTTCCAGCGTTAACAACTACGACCTCCTCACCATTAAGTAGCATCTTTGCAACCTTTGTGGAAAGCCTTCCATAAACATGATCAGCGGCATCAATAACCTTCATGAAATCACCTCAAAATCCTCAGATTTGTGCCTTTCGGGTTTTCCCTCGCAAGGTCAACCAGAGACATGAATTTGCTTCCCCCTTCCGAAATTTTCTTCATTGCCTGGGGTGAAGCCTTCAGTGCTGAAACTGTTACTTTCCTCTTCATATAACCTGAACCAAGGACATATCCAGCGACAACAACGGTTTCACCATCGGTTGTGGACTGCTCTATCTTTCCCACATTTGTTCGGGAGTAGCTGCTTTTCGGCTTCATCAGCCTTTTGGCAATATCTCTCCAGAAATCTGAATTGTTTTCCCTGGAAATTTCCAGTAACTTATAGACGGTATCCTTCAATTCTGGGTTCTCCTTCGTGGATAAATTCTTTGACATGTAATTCGACCAGTAGCCACACCTAATGGAGAATTCTTAATAAAGCTTTTCGGGTGCTTCTCCGTTGGTTCCGTCAGTTCCAAGCTTGAACCGGAGAAACCTGATAATTCCCATTATTTTAAAGTACTCTGACTGTGTCATCTCCGAACGTGCCATCAGTCTTGATAGCATAACCCTGGTATTGGGTATCTTATATTCCGGGTAATCCGTCATGGTAATTATATCCATTACGCTGTCAACAAGCCTTGACATGTTCTCGTCTTCAATGGGGTCAGATGTTTGCGGGAGCTTCTGCTCCAGATCCCTTATCATTTCATAGAGAATGATTGAAACCGCATGTGAGAGGTTGAGGACCGGATACTCGGGGTTAGATGGTATATGTATGAAAGAGTTACACATCTCTATTTCCGTGTTTCTCAGTCCATCATCCTCCCTTCCGAACACCAGAGCTATATTCCCATCTGTTTTAAGTGCCCGCTTCCAGAATTTTGCCGGCGTTTCAGGAAGTCTTCTAAATTTTCTGTCATCAAGTGTAATGGCACTTGAGGTTGCGGCAACAATCCTGAATCCATCAATTGCGTCCTGCATATTTCCATAACGTCTTGCATTAAGCAGGATATCCTTTCCGTTCATTGCTCTGGCCATGGCCTCATCTCCGATTTCAGGTGGGGAAACAAATCTTAAATCAGAGAGTCCATAATTCCGCATGAGTCTTGCAACAGCCCCTATATTGCCGCCATATTTTGGGGCCACAAGAATAACTGATACCCTTTTATCAAGTTCAGAAAGTGTTTCTGAAAAAATTTTCTGGTAGGAAGATCTCTTTTTCTGGAGAGCTTCCTTATTGAGAGTTCTCCTCTTCAACTTTCTTCTCTTCCTGTTCGGGTTTGTTTTCGGCTTCCTTCTCATCAGCAGAAGATGTTTCAGAAGCAGGTTTCTCCTCCGGTTTGTAGACCTCTGATATCTTTATAGTATGATCCTTCAGATACTTCCTTGCGTCATTAACTACCCTGAATTTCGACTCAAGCCACATTGCGTCGAACTTTGTCTCCTCGGGAACAGTTATCTCTATTTCGGAGCCATTCTCAGAAACATCAAACTTTTCAGAGTCAACGGGATAGTTGAAGTCGATCAGCGCCTTCATCTTATCAACATTATTCTCAAGAACTCCTGTGATTGTGTATTTGTAGACAACATCCTTTCCTGCCCACTGGTGATTGTAGTCCACAAGTATTCTTCCGGGGGTCAGGGAAACGACCCTTCCTCTTCTACCGTTAAGTGAGACCTCCTGTCCAAGAGCGGGTTCAACATTCTGCCTCTGGAATTCTCTGTATGTGTGAACTTTAACATTCTTGGAATCCCTGAGCCCGTAGGCGTCCTCGGCCTTTATGTTGACCTCATATTCCTTTCCCACTTCAGCCTGGAGAAAAGACTCGTTTATCTCCTTGAAAAGGTTTTCAGAACCTACCACAAGAACTGTTTCCTTATACTTCAGTTTCTCATCGTAAATATCATTATCCTTAGCAAGCTGCATATTGTTTGTCGAGACAAGTTTTTTGTCCTCTCCAACGTACATTTCGAAATTGACTTTGATGAAGTCTCCGTCTTTCATCTGTTAATCACCAGTTAAAACCGTGTGGTGCGAGAGTCCAAGATCGTATTTATACATTTGTTGAAATTCATAATTGAAATTCAATGTATTATGACTCCGGTCTCTCCATCAACAAATACATCCTCTCCGTCCTTTATGTAGACAGCAAGTCTGGTATTGTGAAGAACGGTTATACCAACATCTCTGAGTGTCTCCCTCATTTTGTTTGAAACGTTTCCAGTAAAGATGATCGCCTGATACTTTCCGATCCGGTCAAAACTTATATCCTCATCAGATTCAACCAGCAGAATTTCCCTCTTTTCATCAGGATTTCTAGTGATCTTTCCCTTAACACTCTTTCCAGATGGGTATCCTCTCCCTATAAACGTTCCAATTGTGGAAACTCTGACTTCGTTTGTTCCTCCGAAAAGGAAATAAGGGGCTCCGGAAGTCAGGACAACCCTGTCTCCTTTCTTCAGAGAGGAGTGGGCCTCAAAGAAGGAGAGAGCGCTCACAAGGTCTATACCCATTGATTCCTCACCGGCAAAGACAACAGGTTCAACTCCTCTGTAAAGGTTGAGCTTGTTCGCCATCCTGCTGGAAATCACTGCCGCATAAATCGGGACATTAGGCCTTACTGCAGATATCATCTTTGCTGTATTACCTGATTTGGTGAATGCAAGGATAGCATCTGCGTCAATTTCGTTTGCTATATTTTTTGCAGAGCGTGCTATGGAGTAAGCAACCCTGTTTCCAAGGAATTCAACCGGTTCAACTAGAGAAATCTGCTTTGATTCCACATATTCAGCAATGTCAGAAAGAAAGTTCACAGCTTCAACGGGATAGTCCCCTATAGAGCTTTCCTCAGAAAGCATAAGGGCGTCGGCATTATCAAGAATGGCATTTGTGACATCGGAAACCTCTGCTCTGGTGGGGTTACTCTCCTTCACCATGGATTCAAGCATCTGTGTTGCCACTATAGTTGGAACACCCTCCTTATGAGACTCCTCAATTATCCTCTTCTGGGCAAGTGAAACCTCCTTAAGAGGAAGCTCAACACCAAGATCGCCCCTGGCAACCATTATGAAATCAGACACTCTTGTTATCTCCCGTATATTCTGAAGACCACTTTTGGTTTCGATCTTGGACACAATGAACTGGTCTCCTCCGTTTTCATGAATGAGCTCTTCCAGTTCAATAACATTATCTTTACCCTGAACAAAGGACAGCGCAAAGAAATCAACCCCCTGCTTTATTGATTCCTTGAGAAAGTCCTTATCCCTGTCAGTAACTGAACCAATCGGCAGAAACTTTCCCGGGATGTTTATCCGGCTCCGGTCTCTCATGTTGCCATCATCAACTGCTTCGACAGTTGCGGTCGAATCCTTAATGGAAACAACCCTCATCCTTATCCTGCCGTCGCTGAAAAGTATCATATCTTTTTCCTTGAGATGGTCAAGGATAGCGGGATGACTGATAGAAATATCCGGAGTTTTATCCTCAGCTGCCAGTGTAAACCTTGTCCCCCTCCTGACATCAAGCTTTCCACCCTTGAATGTTCCTGTTCTCAGTTCCGGGCCTTTAAGGTCAACCATGATACCGACGTGTGAACCCATCTTCTGGTTAAGCCCGTCAACCATCTTCTTAACCTGGCCGATGTAAGGAAGATCTACATGCGCTGTGTTTATTCTGATTGTTGAAAGTCCGGACTTAATCATCTTTGTAAGGACATCTTCATTGAAACTTTTAGGGCCTATTGTGGCCACAATTTTTGTTTTAGGCATTGCTATAATAATGCTTTAACATCTAAAAACTTATTCAGGAGTATTTCCGGTCAGTTTTATCCCTGAATGTATGAAGACACTTCCAAGCATCAGTCTCTTCATCCTCACACCTGAGAATCCAGCTTCTTCAATTTTCCTGCTGATGGCTTCAGGAGTGAAAAAATATCTGACTGAATTTGCAAGATAAGTGTAGGAGCCGGTACCGGAAAGGAAGTTGCCATAAACAGGCATGAATCTGTAAAAATACAGTGAAAAAAACTGGCTGAATACAGGCAGTGTTGGATTGAATATATCCATGTTGACCATCATCCCGCCTGGCTTCAGCACTCTGAAAGCCTCAGAAAAATATCGATCAACATTAATCAGATTTCTTGTCATATATGATGAAACCACAGCATCCACTGAGGAATCATCAAGAGGGATATCCTCGGCACTTCCCTCAATAAATTCCGTGTTTCTGTTCTTTTCAGGTCTGAACATTTCAGAAGTTATGTCCAGTGATATTGTTTTACATCCAGGAAAATGATACTGAACTAGCTCCGTAAGCTTTCCAGTACCTGCCCCGCAATCAAGAACTGTTCCACCTTGAGGAATGGAGAGCATCATAACAAGACTTTTTCTCCACCTGTTATCCTGGCCGAAGCTTATCATGCTGTCCAGACGATCGTATGAGGATTGTATCCCTCTGAATACTCCTCTTACAAGCTCAGGCGTTTTTCTTTCCACAATACCACTACTCTGTCATACGGGCAAACTGTGCATGTGGAACATCCCCAATCATCAGTATGTTCTCCCTGTCAATCAGGCCCTCCTGAACAGCAAGTTCTATAGAATGTCTGCCTACGAGATTGGCTATTGTGCATAAGCCAAGGGAGGAAAGGAAAGTTACATCGTTCACTGATGTTTCTCCGTAGAATTCAGGAAGGACCTTAATTTTTAACTTTCCCGATGAAAACTCTTTGTTTATGAGATCAGAATCAGCAGCAGCAAGAAGTACCTCACCCTGAACATGCGTCAATTTCATGCATATACGGGCACTCATTTTATCACATCCAGTCTCTTGAAATGTGGTTCATAAACCTGACCGGCACTCTTCAGCTTTGAAATGGCCTCCACACATCTTTCCTTGGTCATCCCTCTTGACATGCTCATATTGATCACATCGTCCACATCAGCGCTACCGTGATCCTCCTTGAGCTCCTTAATAATGTCGAATACGGTTTCAAGATCTGATCTCTGCTTTGAGCTTGTTCCGCTGTAAAGTATGTCTATGTCCACCTGTCCGTTTGTCATGGAAACATCTTTGAGATAGAAATCCACAATCTGTTTTGCAAGCATTGCATCCTGGGCACTGACAATTGGGGAAAGTTTTGCTCTGGCTGCAGCTTCAGCAAGTCTTATGGTTGACTCAAGCTGCCTTGCAGTTATTGGTATGGAGTCGCTGGAGGAATTTCTGGTGTTAACATATTCGTCCTGAAGCAATGCTATGGCCTCATCAGACAGTCTTGGAAAAATTCTCGCCCTCGCATATGAAACATACTTTCTGATTATTTCCTTCTCAATTGGGGGACGGAAATTCTTCTCATCCTCAATCTCATAATCAACTATCTCATTGATCTCAAGGCTTCTGTAGATCTCTCCAACTCTATGTGCCTTCAGAACATGCCCTGCAAGGCGTGTGTCATTTTCTCTGTCAGGCTTGTCTATAAGTTTGAAAATAACATCGAATCTCGATATCAGGGGTGGAGGAAAAACTATCTGGTCGACAATAGTCCTCGTCTGATCGTATCTGCCAAATTTAGGGTTTGCCGCTCCAAGGATAGAGCATCTTGATTTAAGTGTGGCCATAATCCCTGCTTTTGAGATGGTTATGGTCTGCTGCTCCATGGCCTCATGCATGGCTGCAGTATCATGATCATCCATCTTGTCAAGCTCATCTATGGCGCAGAATCCGTTATCTGCAAGAACCAGCGCCCCTGCCTCAAGAGTCCACCTTCCTTCTCCGAAGTCATCCCTGACTGCAGCCGCAGTCAGTCCGGCAGCACTGGATCCCCTTCCAAATGCAAATACCCCTCTTGGAGAGATTTCTGTCATGTATTTCAGAAGTTGTGATTTTGCGGTTCCGGGGTCCCCAACCATGAGAATATGGATATCTCCCCTCATGGCAGTGCCATCCTTCATTACCTTTCTCACTCCGCCGAACATCTGAAGGACAAGCGTAGTTTTGATCATTTCCATTCCATATATTGTTGGGGCTATGGAAGCAGCCATTCTATCAATGATCTTTGGGTCCCTGCTGAGTTCCCTTATCTTTGCTTCGTCTTCAGGGCTGATGTTGAGGTCCTCCAGCTCCTTGGACTTCTTGTAATTGATTGCATAAAAGTAAATGTAATATTCAGTGAGAAGAACATTTCCGCTCTTCTTCTGCTCAGCCATCAGGATGCCCTCAACAGTGACCCTATCTCCAGGAAACAGCCTGCCTGCTATGTCATCCTCCATAATTACAGATATTCTCTGAGGCTGGGATCCTCCCTCCAGAGTTTCAGGGTTCTCCTGAAGTTCAATCTTCTGCATATCAACGAATTCTGAAAGCTCAGTTTTCAGTTTAAATCTGGCCTTGGAATGATCCAGCTCAGACTCCTCCTGTGCAGGGCACCTCGAAGGTTCCTCTAGCTTCCCCCTTTCCTGAGGTATGAGGAACACTGTTCTGCATACCTGGCACTCAAAGGCTGCTCTGTAGAGCCTTGGTAGAACCTCCGTATTCTTCCTTACAATTCCATTGAGGCTGATGAACTTGCCAATATCCGGGCTTCTCAGGTTTCTGATCTCTCTCCGTTGATTTTCATCCTCTGACAGATCTGTAATTCTCAGGTTTATTCTGGATACCTGACCATGCTCAGGGTGGACCAGATCATACAGCACTTCTTCACCAGACTCCAGATAAAGTTCCGGTTTTTCCAGCAGACCCTGTGAGAAACCAGGATCACTTCCAAATCTAGAAATGTCGCTGAATGACACATAAACGGACTTTTCCTCAGGGTAAACCCTGGACAGACGGTTTATTTTTCCAAGGTATCCGTATTCTGAGAAAATCCTCGACCAGCTTTCCTTGATCTTCTGCCGGTCATCCTGAACTGATGATAGCATGTTATGTTAGACTGTATTTCCAGAGTTATTAAATTATTGTTGAAGTTGTAAGTGTGATATAAGATTTAAAAATCATCTGGAATCTTCTCTCACTCTGAAGCAAGCGGATATTGAAGGTTAATTGATGTCAAAGTGAAATACGCCTCAAAAAGATTATAATACGCTGGCACCATTTCCGCACATTGCCGTCGTAGCTCAGCCTGGTAGAGCGCGTGCTTGGTAAGCACGAGGTCGCGGGATCGAACCCCGTCGGCGGCTCTATTCCAACATTACGAAGCCACACTATGAAATCTAAGTTCCTTTAATGAACAGTAACGGAATCAATAAATAACATATAACCCTACATAGGGTGTATTTCTGAAGCAGGTAGTGAAGAATCCTATGCTCAACTAGAGGTTTCAGGGGACTTTAGGGAAAATTATAATAATTATTGCGCAGTTTCAAGATTTTTTGGAAATACTTGGTAAAATAAATCTGTGCAATTGGTGTGTCATAATCTCCCTTAACCTGCTGAATATAATTATGGAATAATTCGTTCTTGTTTAGTTAATCCGGTGTAATATTATCTCAATTCTTTCAAGAGGTTGAAAGAACTTCTGCAATTTGCTATCAGTTTATTGAAGAATTTCTCGAAAGGAGCATTCTCGTTTATCTGTTTCACCCGTTGAGCAGAACTTCATAGTTTGTCAGAAATGATGGGTCTTTAAGATGCCCGAATCATCTTCACAAGAGGATTGATTTTAACCTTAAGACCATCCTTCTAAGTCAATATATCGCTCTGAATACTATACTTATTGCAATTATGTAATAAAACTTGGTGACTCATTTCACGAGGGGTTTCGCAAAATACTTTATTTTAAAAATTTATTCTTAATGTATAAAGTCAGCGGACCAAATAGTGTATGGTTGGATACATCAACTACTGCTATCTTTAACCCGGGGATAGAGATACTTATTGATTCTTGATAATTGTCCATTGCTGCGAAATCGACATGATTTAAATTCATAATTCCCTTTAGCTCTTCTTTAATTACCGCATCGGAAGGATACCGAGTTGCGCGAAAAATAACTCCATTTGCCCAAAGAAGTCTTAATGTTGAAATTCCTGACTTGGAGGCCCCTTTGGACAAACTTTCACCAAGTTCTTTTGGCGAATTAAATTTGAGTGCACTTCGAAATATTATTTTATCATAAGGAACAAATTCCACATCTACCATAAGTCATACCTCTCCAGATAGCAAAGGCTATTCTAATAATAATTCGTCTGGATCGCCTTCGTCAAATGAATCTTCAATGTATCCAGTACTTGTTTCGAGCCTCACAAGAAAATTATTGTTTAAAGAATTCTTATAATTAATCAGATTTCTATCCAACATATTTTTGGGGTGCCTTTCTTCGAAATCTTCTAAGTATTCAGACATGGCATCTTCCATTATCGAGCTACCTTGTCGATCGTCAAGAACTGCATAAGCTAACAAAGTTAACGCAATGAAACTTTTGCTCCTAGAAACAACTACATATGAAGGGTGTTTTTTGTTTTTATTTGTTTTGCGTAGTAATCCAATTCCTTCCAACCTTACAATTGCATCTTTAACCGATGGCATTGAACTCTCCGTAAGTTTAGAAAGATCAGATTGGCTATATGTAGACGTCGGGTCCGCCACAAGTTCTTGCAAAACCCTAACAATTACGCTATTTCCTAGCAAGCCACCAAAAGGCATTTCAATGGAGTCATTGTCTCCAAATGTTTTAGACATTAATACTTCAATGAATTAGGATAAAAAAATCTTTCTATTGTAAATTTTTTCTTACTAATTGCACATTTTGCCTTTTAGCGATATCTATGAGACTTTTGACCGTGATGCCAAAGCATCTTACCGTATGATCGTAGTATGTTATATGCGGCGACGGTATCTTCCACAACAATAACCTCACCACGCCCATCATTCTTTACGGAAATTAAACATTGATATTTCGCAATAAATATGTCAGCATCAATGTGTTTTCCGTTGCATTTGAGTTTAAATTTTTTATAGGAGACTGTACCACCAAATCTCAATAGAATAGATAATATCTCAAGTTCAGAGTCTGTTGAGTTACAAACTGACAATACTGTTACCCCTTAATGAATGTTTGATTTCACATAAAATAATTATCAGTTTAAAATTATATCGTTGTTTTCGGCAGTGATTGTATGTGCCAGTAACATTCGGTGGAAAAATTACCATAAATATATGCTCGTGAGATCACACCTTCCTAAAGGTAGGCGCATAAAAACAATAGATCGATGTTAATCTTCTCCATATCTAAACCATAAGAATACCATCACTTTATTAAAACCCGTTAAAGTATACTGGAAATAGATAATGAAACATCTAATATTTCTTTCACTATGTCTCGTATATTTTTATTCTCACGTTCTGGCATTATTCCTTGACTTCGTAACCCCTCTTCAATTGATTTTAACACTGCATTTTTCCCTAAGCCTGAAATTTGACTGTATATTTTTAGGCAGAGTTCTGTTGTGGAGCCTGCTGAAAACTGTTCACACAGATATATGTTAATTTTTTTCTTCGTTTCTTCAGCCATGGCATCATTTCTAGAAAGAATAGAGTCTTCTGGAATGTTAGGAATCACATTCATGATTCCTCCATAGTCTGAATCAATTATAGCAGCAACCAGATCAGAAATCCCTATCTTACCAAGTTTCCTTATATTTGTAATGGCATAAAGGGCGGCTAATTTTTCCTTAGGCAAAACTTCTTCAGCCAAATTTCTTATGGCGATATAGGGAGAAATCTCATTCCCTTGGGTATCCATAATTACTGATGTCATCTGAGATGAGGCAGACACTTTTGTCAGATATACCGGGTAGTCACTGTGGTGTCTCTTCCTTAGTGCTGCTCTAACAACTTTTTCAAACTTAGATGAAAAATCAGAAAATGTCATGTTTTCAGGTATAATACCAATTCTAGTGTAGGTACCAGCAGACGTAACCTTTATGAGATTATTGAATGATTCATCTCTTTCGCCAATAGCTATTTCTCTTTCTGCCTCTATGAGTTCCACAGAATCGGATATGGTAGATATAACTGGCACTGTGCCTGAACCTTTACTGGGCACTGTTACTAAATATGATTCTATAAGGTTTCCAGATAGCATTCTTAGTATCTGTTCCCTCCCTATTCTCTTCTTGAAAATTTTTGCCATTATTAAATCGATTTTTGGATAATTCTCTTTAGATTGAATTTTTTTATAATCCGTCATAATTTGTTTCATCATTGGAGACATAAGTGAAGGCAAATATCTTATGAACTGGCCCTGGAGTAACCTAGAAACAAATTCCGAATAGACAGGGTCTTTTTCATCATTGGCATCACGAAACTTTACGGCATCAGATATCGTCGATAGTCTATTCTCTGGCAAAGATTCCTGAGATATGTTAATAAACTTGTAAAGAGCTAGCAGAGCATCCTTCATTTCCAAGACTTGCTTATTTACTGTTGCTGCTTCTGGAGAACTTACTTCATTGAAGAAGATTAGTAGAAGAATGGTATGAAATATGTTTTTATCCTGAATTTTCTCTGGAGTAACGACCATTTTCTGGGAGAATTTTATGTACTTATCTAATACCTTAGATTCCGGTTCAAATGCTAAACGTAACAGTTCGTTATTAAACTGTAACTGCTTAATCTGATAAGGAAAATTATTGTTTTTAAGGTACTCTAAATATTGACCCTCAAATGCAATGATTTTTTCAAGCGAACTCCCTCTCCTAGTCAGTTCTCCCAAGTTAAACTCTTGCAAACTGGCAATTATTCTTGAGAAATTTTCTTCAGAAAAGTTTAAGGTTTTAAAATTGTGTTTAAGCAAAAATCTACTCAGGCCAATTAATGCAACTTCATCTTCTAAAATCCCCTTAAAACAATTCCTTGTGATTTCTTCATTCCAAGTACTGTAGTAGAGGAGCTTAATGGTCTCTCTGCTTGCACCAATTCTTGAAGATAGAAAATTAAGATATTCGTTCTCAAAATTCAAGATACTTTCTGGTATAAAGTCCCTAGATACTATCTCAGGATAATCTATTTCGAAAGCGTCAAGGAAACGGCTAAATCTATTTATATACGATTGAAGCATATTCATTTTATTCTCAAGTTTTAGCTTTAACTTCGATAATGAGAACGCATCCATTTCAGCTATTGCATCAGTCATGATCTTCGAAACCCATTCTTCTGGATATTCGAATTTGATTGTAATAGTCTCGTTGAAAATTAGGTAGTTTACTAGAGGCTTAATACTACCTTGCTTCTTAAGCTGATTCAACAAATTGGTATTTTCGTCTTCTATATTTACCGCTTCGAAGTAAAAAAGCTTAAAAATTAACGGGTCTATCAACTTGCAAACATCTACCTGTTCGGCAATCCTATCAATCCAGAGTGAGCTAGGTAGATGATCTCCGTTAAACTCTTGAATGTATTTTTCAAGTGCATTAGGGAGCTCAAGATTATATCTAATTAGCGCACGTTTGAGGCTCTCCTTGAAAGTTTGTAGATCTTTAAGGTATTCTAGGGATTCCCTGTAAAGACGCCCTAAGGATGAAAACGTTATTGATGCTTCAACTACTGATTTAATGCCAGCAATTACTCTTCCTTTGAATTCAGAGAATATAGAAAATGCATTATTCTGCAGTTCAGATCCAAACATTTTGGAATGCAGACTGCCAACATCAGTAATACTATCCTTTATCCGTTCGCTATTCCCCCTTAATGTTTTCCATTTGGTGTTTGTGAAGAAATTATAGGCCAGAAAACCATAAGGAATAAACGCAAGGACGTTAGCGAAAATGAATATCTTGTCTGAACTAATGAGTTTCAGAGTCAAAACATCGGCAACAAGTTGAGTGACAGCAACTGCTCCTACGATTATTAAAGCCCTATTTCTCAATGAATTTAAAATCTCATAAGAGTCTTTCATGTCGTTAACTGCACTAGTTTGTTTCTTAAGAATAAACTCGAATGAATTGTCGAGCTTAACCGGCAAATCTTGAAATTCATCTGATAATCTTGAAAGTTCTGAAGTTAGTCTTCCAGAGGCATTTTCAACCTTTTCTCCAACTATTACAGGTGAGATTCCTGGATCTTTTACATTTTCTGGGTCCAACAACGCATGCCCCTTTATTTAATGGATTTTTTTAAAAGACACCAGCAAATCCTTTTCAGGTTAACCTCCGCTGAAACAGATTCTGAGTTGGCGTCATTGTTATTGTAGGATTCTAGCACTTCATTTGCTTTGGATAAAAGGTTTCCGTCTTTCATAGCTTTGTATAGGGTTGTAACCACAGTCTGCCTTGCCCTCGCACTGTTGAATATTGCTGACAGTCTAATTCCTTCTGGTCCAGACTTCTGCAACTCTTCGTAAATTTCTCTTTCCTGCTTAGTTGTGCCAATTTTCCTCCCCTGCTGAATATCCTTGACGCTTCGTTCAGTTTCTATTTTATTTTTTAGCCATGATTTCAGGGACTTAAAGTGAGTCATCATCTCCTTGTAATCAATTGTCTCTCCTCTATTATCATATCCCCCTTCCAGCATTATGTTTATGATCTCATTGGGACTTTGTAAAATTTCCTTCCCTTCATCAAAAAATTTCAGCATCCAGTAATAATTTCTACCTTCCATGAACAGTATAAAGAGGCCATTCCTGCTTGATTGCTTATATGCACCAATCCCTATAGGCAGGTCCTGGAGCCATTTCTCTCCTTTATTGTTGATGATCGCTGCAAGTGTTTCTATGGGGTCTTTTGTGAACTGCTCAACTTTTTCCATTAACACATCAAGGACCTTTGGGTCATTTCTCGCTATAGCTTCCTGTATCCCAAAGTCTCTTGGCGATGCATCCTCCCCAAGAGTGGTGGAGTCTATTCCTATCGTATTGCTGATCAAATCGATCCTCTTGTACAATTTTCTCATTAGCTTAAGGAAGTGGGAAAGGCTCTTTGGATCATCCTCATTACCATTCACAGGCAGGATATTGACTAGGTATACATCTTTGTAGGTTGAACCTATTCTGTCTATCCTTCCCGCCCTTTGTATTAGGACTACTGGGTTCCACGGAAAATCGTAATTTACAACATACTGTGCATTCTGTAGGTTCTGACTTTCACTGAGCACATCGGTACTGACTATGTAACCGCCGTTCCTCATGAAATCCTTTATCACGGTTGTTTTATCCTTTGAATGACCTGTTCTGTCCCTGCATCGAGACCCAGTGGTAAGCATGACATCTTCTTTAACCACTCTTTTCAAATGCTCATATAAGTATTCAGCAGTTGCTGAATACTGAGTAAACAATATAACACCGTTGTTTCCGTGGATATCTATACTTTTCACCCTATCTAAGGTCTGTTTTAGTTTTTCATCTTCTCCTGGAAGTTCAGATAGTATTGATTCAATAACCTCAAGATCTTCGTTGCATTTTTTAAAGAACTCTCCTATCTCATTTTTTTCAAGTTTGCACTTTCCCATAATCTCTTTGTACTTGCCGGAGAACATTTCTTCCGGATTCGGTGGATGCCATTCCTCATCCTCGTCATACATTTCAGTGAGGTCTCCTTTCATTTTAGGGGGGACAAAATAACTTTTCTTTATTGCATAATCCTTGGAAATTTCTATATATGTCCTAAGCGTTTCCATCGTTACCCTGAATGCATGGAGACTACTTTCGAGCCTCTTGAAAAAATTAATCCTTATAACCACCTTTACGAGCGACTTGAGAGATTCCCTCTTCTCATACATGGCCGAGGCTGAAATCGGCGTCCCGTCGGGAAGTTTAAGTTTATCACCGAGCTTGTCTATAGCATAATCGTAATAAACAAAACTCATGGAATCAAAAAAACCGTTAATCTTTTCATAGTCTATCTTAGTAATGTACCTGTTCCTAGGGTCAGTGTCCAATTTTCGAACGGGGAAATTCAAGGTGTCCTTGCTCAAGGCCCTGGCCAGTTCTCGGGATGTCCTTACAACAAATCTGCGGAGAATAGGGTCCATATCTACTGGCTGTTCGTTGATCCACAACTTCTGCTGCACCGAGAAATAACCTTTGAGGGATGGGCTAATATCCGATATGGCATCGTCTCTCAGGTATAGAGAGAGAAGTGCATATAGATCCATAAGGCTGTTGTTTATCGGTGTTGCAGTTAAAAGAACGATCTGTTTACCGCCGGTAGCCATCAGGTCGCGCAATGCCCCGTACCTGTTCGAAGATTGCGATCTAAAATAATGGGCTTCATCTATGATGATGAAATCCTTCTCAGCATATTCCTTTACCGTCTGATCTGGGTGACTTGATAGGTATTCTGAGGAAATGGAATCTATGTGCACATGGGTTTTATCCATTTCATCTTTCCATGTGGTATCCAGGGCACTCTTTGGAGCTATGAGTAGGGGATTTTTTCCTTCATTAATTGCCATCTGAGTTAGATTGATCCCTACTCTGGTCTTTCCAAGGCCGGTGGAGTCTGCTATAACAACTCCATTATACGAACCCAATATTCTTGATGCCTGTATAGTTGAAAGTATCTGATGGGGAAACAGTGTTTTCATCAGGTTATTCGTTTTAGCCTCGTCAATTTGCGGGCGGTACACTTCGTAAAGGGCCTTTGCCAGTACTTCATAAGGGCTGTGTGTAGTGACGTAATTCTCAAGGAGTTCTAGGAACTCATTTTTGAAATCAACGGAATTGTCCTCTCTCCAGAGGCTCAAAAACCAGTTGATTAGTTCAGTTACACCTTCCCTGTCGGTTGTAAGCATGTTGAGCTCCCTGTTTCCGGCAAGTCCTCCGCCGGTGAAATTGCTGGACCCTACCGTGGCGAATCCGTTCACAATATCTGAAAATGAAGGATGCGCACCCATGTAAGCCTTTCCGTGAAAGAATCTACCTTTCACCTTTCTTATCTCTACCTCAGGTCTCTTGAAATATTCATCCGCATCCTGAAGAGAAAAGAAATAGCTTTCTTCATCCTCGTTCTTCATTACCTCATTAGAAAGAACATCACCCTGTTCTGACTTGAATGCCTCATCGAATGATTCAAGGTTCTTTATCACTTCTTCCTCGAATTTAATGCTCTCCGATGGCTCCCGACCCAACAAAAGCTTCAGGGGCTTATTTTTTAAGCCCTCCCTGATACTTCTGTAGCCTTCAAGATTGAAATATGCGGATGCTATGGCCAATTCATCTGAATGCTTCATTTCATCCTTGAGAATTGATGCAAGTGATTTATTTGAATTGTCAATTATCCTTGACAGTGACCTCATCTCCTCTCTTAAGTAGTCTGTCAGCTTTGATAAGTCGATCATCTACTAGCTCAACAAATTCTTTATAAAATTCTTTAATAGGGTAGTTTTCTATAGATAGCATTCTTAATATTTGGGTATCAAGTTCTCTTCTATCCTTCATCTGGACTTCATCGAAGTATCTCTTTACGTCTCTTTTAAACATGCTGTTTATGGTCGATAGATCAATTTTTTGAAAATCTGGTACTGGCATCTGTTCATAATCGTCTACCATGATCTCACCAACACCTCCTCCTCCACCTAGTCTTCTCAAGTAAAGTTCCATTGTAAGGTAAAAAGGGGTTGAATTTAAGTATGATTCTATTCCTTTTACTTTCGGTCTTATCGTATAAAGTGTATGATCACAAATTACCGGTTCTTTTGATTCTGGAATAAAGAATCTATCCATAACATACATTGGAAGTATGAAGTTTGCAGGCTCTAGATCATTCAAGGAATACCAGTTTTTTCTTCCAGATACAGAAGGAACATTGTGATACCCTATGACTAGTTCTTTCCTGCCTCTTATTGAAATCTTGTGTGATTCCCCCCATTTTATGTACTTTTTTGTCATGTTACCTGGTAACTTGGTATACAAACACAAGGTCTTCATTTCACTAATGGTGTATGACTTAAGATCTTTTGTAGTTCTTACCAGTGGCTTGACATCTGAGCGATCTAAAACAAATCTCTCCCTGCCCTCATTTTCAATGTATATGAGTCCCTGTTCCCTTAGTTCATTCTCGTTCTTTGCACTGACACCCCAATCCTCAAACTTCTTAGGATCAGCAAGATAATCCGCTTCATATTTCGATGAAATATCCTTCATGTAGAAGAAATCGTTTGCACCTGTTTTAATACCGAATTTGATCTCAGCAAATTCACAAAACTTGTGAGTCAGCTTGGGATATATCTTCTCCATAAACATCTTTGGTGCCCGCAGATAAAACCATTTTCCGGGTCTGAGTGTGGTCCTGTCCATACTGATTTTTCTTATGACACTACCGGAGGCATAGGTTTCCATATAAGTGAAGTCTATATCGCCTTGGGCCATATCATTTCCATACAGCGAAATAATTGTGTTTATATCCGCCTTAAATGGTCTATATTTCTGCCCATATATTGAGATAAGTCGGCTTTTCAGGTAATCCTGAAGTTTCTCACCGTATGTGGTTTCAAGCCACTTGTCGGATGAGATTACGGAAACGCATCCCTTTGGCTTCAGAAGCCTCAGGGCCCTTGCAAAGAAATATACATAAATGTCTGATTTCTTGTCGAAATGCAGGGGATCGCAATATGTCCTGACATAGTATTTTTTTCTCTCATCGCCAATGGTTTCCTGTCTAACATAGGGCGGATTCATAACAACAATATCAGCAGGTTTCACCATATAGCTTTCAATCACGTTTGGATTCAAACCATACTTCCTTAGATTTTCAGTGTGCAGGGCAATTCTCTTCCTTAGAGTGCCCTTGTTCTCATGGTCGTGCTCGTTGGAGTACTGTTCTATAAGCTTGTCCACAAGATCTTTCTCTTCCTCAATTTCAGGAGTTAAACGTTTTTGAAAACTCTGAAGCTCCAAGGAATCAGGTATGTCGACTATCTTGAATTCCAGGTTCGGCAAAGGTACCGGAACCTTCTGATCAATAATCATTGATAGCCACAGTCTTAAACGAGCTATCTCGACAGCCTCTGGTTCAATGTCAAAGCCGTAAAGATTCTTGTGTATTTCCTTCTTGTACTCGTATGGATCTGATTTCCATCCGGCAATGGAGTCAGCCTCGGAAATTAATGATACGATCTCCTGCATCATCACTACCAGAAATCCACCAGATCCAACAGCAGGATCCACAACCTTAACACTTAGAAGTTTGTCTCTAAATGTCCGTATCTCGTCAATGCGTTTGGATTTCTTGAGTTCATCAGGTAGAGATCGATTCCATCTTTTAGTTCTGTATCGTCTTGGGTGTATTTGTCCTGTAGAGTCAGATACCTAGCAAGGGCACGTCTACAGATAAAAGATACAACATCCTTGGGGGTGTAGAATGTTCCCTTTTCTCCCCTCTCTTTTTCCAGAAGGAGATTTTCGAAAACTGTACCAGTAAGCGCCGGGTCAATACTAACCTCAACCTCAAGTGGAGATGTCTCGTCAACAGTGAAATTGTATTCGTTGAAAAAATCCCTAGCTTTCAGGAACGCTTCATTGAGTATGTTCTCTATCTCACTTTCTTTGTCAACTGTGAGGTATTCTTCTCTATCGAAAAGTGATCCATTCAGGAAAGGTATTCCATCTATTTTTCCAGTATTAAGGCCCTTGTAATAGAGATGGCTGAGTTCCTTGTAGTTCTGAATTGAATCAATATATTTTCTGTCGTTTTTCAACCATCCCTTTTTCTGCAAAAAATACAGGAACATAAGTCTGCCAAGGAATTTCTGGGCAAATGACCTTGTATTAATGCCTAAATATGGTTCTAGTTTCTTTAGCAGTTCCTGAAAAATATCTCGATATGTAAAGAAGAATTCATCTCTAACCTTCTGGTACGGGAAAAACTGTTCGTTATAGTTCTTCAGCATTTCCACCTTATCTGGATTGAATCTTATGGAGTCAAGAACAACCCGATCTGTATGGTAAATCTGATCCGAGAGAAAGAGGATCTTAGCTTCACCGTTGAATCCTATTCCCGGCAGAATGCTCACGTATGAGTCACGACTGTTGGTAAAAATAACCAGTGGGCTCAAGAGATTACTTTTCTTCCAAGCCCTGGCTATTGACACACATCTACCTCTGGAGAACTCTGAATCCTTTACCTCAATGAGAACTATGTCTATAAGCCCGTCCGAGAATAGTCTATAAAATTTTACGGGATTTGTATTTGGGGGGATGATCTTCTGTTCTCTCAACAGACTCAGTGGTATTTCCTGTAGTTTAATAGGATAACCCAAATCCTTCAGGGTCTTTTCCCAGAATTGAAGATTGAAATTCTGTGACGGCAAAACTTCACTCCCCTCTCTTAGGTATTGTATAACTCTTACCTTCTGGACTCAGGTAATGATTAAAGAAATTCTCACATATGTCACATTTGTACCTGCTTACGGTGTATACATTGAAATACCATTTTTTTAATGGAGCAGAAGTTATCTCAGAGTCACACATTGGGCATTTCATGGAGTTGAATGATGAATCCTTTTAAGGTTTTTCCCATAAATTTAGATGTATATTCATGACCAGAATTTAGAGAAGCAATATTACCTGTAGACGATACAACTATTCACGGCAAAAAAGAGATCGAATCCCAGTTTGAGTTCTTTGAGCATAGAATATCATGAACGTGTACAATTAGAATATAAATATAAGGCTTCGAACTATTGGATAAGAACCCGTCGGCGGCTCTTATATATTCAATAAAATTCAGATGTTTATGAATGCCCTGAGGTCAGTTTTTATGATAGAAGATGATAATCAGGAAGACTGGTTCTGCTATAATTGCTTAAATTAGCAAATTAACTGATTATGAAGAATATTTGCACTGTAACTTTTTAGGTCCAATATATAAAACAATGCGATTAAAGGTAAGTTGCAATCTTTATCGAGGATTGTAAGATAATTGAATCATGAGAATAATGGTTGCCTTTGATGGGACAAGCGCTTCTGTGAATGCATTGAATATAGGTCTAAATTTCAGGAATCTGGTTGAAAGATATCTGATAGTGTATTGCAAGGATGAAAGGGAGGAAATAATTGCCTTCAACGGTGTTTACAGTCAGGAATTCTACAACGAATTGGCTGTAGCTGATGAAAAGGATGCAGAGAGCATAATTTCCAAGGCTTTGAGCATTTCACAAAGAGCCGGGGTGAATCCTGAAACCTTGGTAATCGATGATCCTGGAAAGGATATAGCAGACGTATTGCTCAATGAAGCATATGACTTCAAAGCTGATCTAATAGTTATGGGCACACGCAGGCTGGGGTCTCTGGAAAGGTTTTTCCTGGGTTCTGTAAGTTCACGGGTAATCAAGCAGAGCAAGGTTCCTGTACTTGTGGCTCCCCCATCTGATGAGGTAAAAACAAGTTCAGACGTAAAGACCAGTGACAAAGAAAATTCCGCATAGCCTTTCCAGTTCATAAACAGTTAACTGTGGGTACTGAAGAAATTACAAAATTCTCCTGAAAAACTTACTCTAACAGTAAATGAAAGAGAAAAATGGGAATATTTAACTATTTTCATTCCACTAATATGCAGAGTAAATTTTAAAGGGCATATTCCAAATATTCAAAAAATGCACAAATACCCGTTTTTGTAATATTTATATTTCAAAATAATTACATATATACTTTAAATTTAGTAATATATAATACATTTTCCGACAAATTGAAAACACTTAAGTAGGATGGTGCATAATAAATTAAAATGGATTCTATATCTGCATCAGAACCAAAACTGAAAAAGGGCTCAGTAGGGTTCTGGTCTCTGGTAGGCCAGACTGTCGCATTCACAGCTCCTCTCGCTTCAATAGTCACATCGCTGACAGGTGCTGCATTTTATGCGAAAAGTGCGCTCCCCCTTGCAATTCTCATTTCAGTAGTGAGCGGTATTATCTGGGTGAACACCCCGTATCAGTTCTCAAGGAAAATAGCAAGCGCAGGCGGATTCTTCACATTCACCAGAAAGGCGATAGGTCCGAAGTATGGTCTCTTTGACGGGCTAATTTATCTTATGTTTGAATATGCTATTCTTGCGAATACAACACTATTTTTTGCAGGTGTTCTCATACCCGGTATACTTTCAAAATTCTTCGGGATCACCGCCCCGACATTTCTCTGGATACCTGTCCTTATAATATTCGTAATGATTTTCACATTACTTCCATACATAGGCATAAAGCCTTCAGTAAGGTATTCCCTAATAGGGTCTCTGCTGGAGATCTCAATAATAATAGTACTTGGCATCGCAATTGTTTATCTATCCGGAAGTCACAACACATTTTCTGTGTTCACACCAGATCTCTCAGGAGGAATTACTCCTTTGTTTGAAGGGATCGTTCTGGGAACATTCCTGATGACAGGAGCCTCCGGTGCGGTTTACATAGGGGAGGAAGCAAAAATGCCCCGGAAGAATATCAAAAAAGCCCTGATCATAAGTTTCATTCTTACGGGCGCAACATTTCTCTTTATTTCCTATGCCTTTACAATAGGATGGGGGCCTTCAAAGATGTCCGGGTTTGCAGGGCAACTCATACCGGGGCTGATACTCGCCAACAGATTTCTGGGGTTTCCATTCCTTATAATCATGGTTGTTCTCCTTTTCAACAGCGTATTCGTTTCTATGGTTGCTCCTCTTAATGTTCTTGGGAGGATGGGTTATTCCTTCTCCAGAGATGGCGTAATGTCAAAATGGTTTGTTAAAATCCATCCAAAGTACAGGACTCCATCAAACGCCATCCTCTTCATGGGACTTTCAAGCATTGCAGTAAGTGTTATTGCAGGACTTATTATGGGCCCGTATTACGGCTATCTCTTCCTTATTACAGTAGCGAGCCTTGCACTATTTGCAGGGCATATGCTGAGTGACTTTGCACTTCCTTTCCTCTACAGAAAGCTCAGGGAGTTCAGGGCAGGTCCTCACTTATTACTGCCACTGATTTCACTTGTGATTCTGGGCTTTGGAATCTATTACAGCATAATACCTCCGTCCTATCCTTATCTTCAGGCTACAGTGGCAATGGTTGTATTGATGGTGGCAATTGGAATGTATGTGGCATATTTCAGCAGGAAAAACAGAGATACAATTTCATCAATAGGCATGATCGAGGAGGAACACCCGAAAGGAAAACTTACAGGAGCCGAAGAAGAATGAAAAGGTTGAAAGTTCAATTTTTCACAATTTTACGGATTCATAACTTTTTTATTGATATAATGATTAATATTATAAATGAAACATCAATATGTGAGATATGGATAAGAGAACTAAGTATATCGGAATGCTGGTCGGATTAATTCTTGTAATTGTAGGGGGTTATTTTATCGGGACTGTATTCCATGCCGTTGCTACAACACTTAAAAGTGAACTGGGTCCTCTTGAGGCCGGGGTAATACTTCTGCTGGTTGGTCTCATAATTCTTGTTGGGTTCGTTTCAAGACATTTCCGGAGATAATTGAAGAAACTCACAAATTAAAAATTCATATACTCCGCAAATATATAATTCTAGATAATAAATGGTAGACAACGTAATAATAGTTTCAACGAATTATGTCCCGGGCAAGAGGGTTACTAAGGTTATAGGTACCATTTGGGGTATAACAGTCAGAAGCAGAGGGCTAGGCGGCAATATCATGGCAGGCCTGAGATCACTGGCGGGTGGCGAAATAACCGAGTATGTAAAACTTCTTTCAGATGCCAGGTCACATGCAATGGACAGACTAAGAGATAACGCAAAGCAGCTTGGAGCAAATGCAGTGATAGATCTGAGGTTTGACTCTTCGGAAATAGGGCAGACAATGTCAGAGATTGTAGCCTACGGCACTGCTGTTGTTGTAGAGGATGTTTCAGGGGAGCCTGAGAGAGTTTCCCTTTCCTGAATGGAATTATAAATGGAGGTAAACCATAGCAAACCTGTACATGGGTTCAGGTCCAGGCTTGGAGCAATTGGGATTGGCATCCTCTTCATGGTGGTTGCTCTCATAGTTCAGGAAATAATAGAGTCAGTACCTTCAATATATTTTCTATTTACCGTAGGAGCCAGATCCCTTGAAACCACCCTTCTGAATTTTGAGACTGGAAATATTATTCTTTACTCACTTTTCATAGGCCTTGCTGCTGGGTTTTGCCAGGAGTTTTCTAAGTTTGTAGCGGTGGATACAAGAAAACTGCCCCTCACAATTTTTGTTGGTCTTGGGTTTTCTTTTGTGGACATTGCAATTCTCTTGATTGAAGATTTGCCTTTATTCAGCAGTTTAGCAAGCTTCGCCCTGCTACTGGCATTTTTCAATATTTTGGAATCCCTCATCTTTCATCCCTCCACTGCCCTCATACTCAAATGGGGTCATTTAAAATCAAGAAGATTTATGTCTCTGGCATTCTCCGTTGCCGTACATGCTGCTATTGATGGTGGCCTTATCTATACTGATCTGCTGATTGTTACTGACAAAAACCTTTACAGGGGTCTTAGCCTCGAGTACTGGGGAATAGTATTTGCGCTCACCCTTGTTACGGCGCTTATCGCTTTCACTCTGACACGAGGCCTGGAAGAGGTTCCTGTTAGAGAGGAACCTGTGGTATACTGATAGAATCAGGCAAGCCTTCTGTGCAGTATGGCTCTCTGAAGAAGCATGAGGTGCTTTTTCTCCCTGGCGGGGCTGCAGAAAATCGTATCTTTTGTTACTTCAATTTCCGTGAGCTTGGACCTGTGCATTCCCTCTACCTCAAAAACAAGTGTCTCAACCCTGGGGAGGTCCTCTTTTGAGGGCAGATCTTCATACTCGCCTACAAGGCCATCACTGTCCTTCATTTCGCAGAATTGAAAATCCATAGTATATCTGGTAGAATCGCTGAGAGAAAAGACTTCCTTTCCATCATCAGATTTTCCGAATTCCTCTAGAAGAATCTGAAAAATGTGATGTGTATAGACAGGTATCTCTTCAACAGGTTCATCTCTTGAGAGCCCTTCAATTTCCTTCCTGATCATATCGTCTGCTTTTCTCAGATCAATATCGTCTGCCATCCAAATAGTATATGGAAAATATTATTAAAGTTAAGTCCTGAACAGCTTTCTGCTACTGCATGTTCAGTAATGCCATGATAGAAATAAAGATAATATCCCTGGTTATATGGCATGACATGGGGTTGGGAAAGAGGGATCTGGACCGTAAGAAAAAGAGCCTTGAGAATAAGCTGCAGGAACTTGAGGATAAGGCAAGGAAGAATCCGCTTAACAAACAGCTTCAGGAAGAGATCAGGGATCTGAAGAAAAAAATTGAGAAATAATATTCAATTTTTATTATTGCTCTTGACAAATAATGGGAGGGCCACGGTGGACAGGTCATGCCCGTTTTTAAGGCCTCTCACAATTTTCACTGGTCTGTACATGCTTTTGAACTCTTCCTTAATGGCATTCTTAAGAGGTGTGAAGAGTTCATTCCCGGCTGCTGCAATTCCACCTCCGATTATGACAACCTCCGGATCAAGAATATTTATAATATTTACAAGGCCGACCGAGAGATAATAGATTGTCTCTTCAATAATGAGCTGTGAGAACATATCTCCCTTTTTCTTAAGTTCAAAAACCTTCCTTGCGTCTATCTCATTTGGTTTCAGGGATGAAAGGAGTTCACTTTCCCTCAGCGCGGTTATGTTCTCGGAAACCCTTCTTGCTATGCCTCTGCCGCCTGCTATGGCTTCAAGGCACCCTCTTCTGCCACATCCGCAGACAGGACCATTGGACATCACAACCATGTGTCCAATCTCCCCTGCCATACCATGGGCACCCCTGTAAAGCTGTCCGTTAAGGAAAGCACCCCCGCCAATCCCGGTGCTTAAAGTTATGTAAACGAAGTTGTCCACTCCTCTACCTGCGCCAAACACTCTCTCGGCAATCGTTGCGGCGGTTGCGTCATTCTCAAGAAAGGATTCCACACCGAATTCCTCGGTAAGTTTCTCAGCAACAGGGAAATTTTTCAGCCCAAGTATATTCGGGGAGGATATGACAACTCCCCTGGCAGAGTCCACAAGTCCCGCAAATATTATCCCAATAGAATCAGGTCTGGAAACACCATTATCATTGAGTAATTTCCAACCCATCTCCGTAAAATCACTGATAAGTTTGCCCGGACCCAGATGCCTGACTGTTGGTTTTCTCAGTGATGCAACAATCTTTCCATCACTTTTTCCAAGGACAGCAGATATCTTTGTACCGCCAACGTCAAATCCGAGAATATAGCCTGACATCAGAACACTATACTTACTTTATTTATAAATCAATAATATATGTATTATTTCGCCAAGGCATTTTAAA
>JAKAAJ010000040.1 GCA_021802365.1 Thermoplasmata archaeon
ATATCGGGTGCCAGCTGAGACCTATTCATGATGCGGTGAAGGTGTTATCTCCGCTGGTCCTGATTATCACGGATCATTGGAATAATACAATTAGCTTTCATTAGTATTATCATGGTTCTCAAACTTAAAATTTTATTTATCGCAGCCAAAGTCTGAATTAATAACTATGATTTTTGAAACGTTGTGTGGAATAGATACATTACAACCTTAGATGAATACATCGGATATGACCAGGTGAAAACTGATATTCTGAAAATAAAACCATTCTCAAGTATTGACAATTTAACTATGAAGACAACTAATTACAAAGGAACAAGTACCGATACAATAAGCATACATAATATATCTTATACATGATTTTCTGTTCTTCCATTAAAAGCCCAGTTTTCCTAAACTTTAGATTTATAGGGTTACCCTAAAGGAAATTCTCTCAATTGTTAAAAATTAATTATAGAATTGACCTACGCAACTACGTGAGAAAATTTGGACATAATGCTCAGAAATGATGAGTTTACGTTTCCGGATGGTACTACAGGATCCATTTTTGAACTGTTTTCTGAATCAAGAATTCCTGTATCAGAAGTAACTCCCGTTGAGAAAATATCAGCGGGGAAGAAAGAGTTATTCCTCTACAGGCTTGAACGGTCTGTTTTAATAAACCTTGGAATATTGGAATACCTAAATGCTCCGGAATCTGTAAAAGATATTTACAGGATGGAATTAAATTCCAGGCAGGACACATTAAAAAGAACGGAAATTATGGCCATCGTTAACAGTACACCTGATTCTTTCTATGAAGGCTCCAGATTTCTGCATAACATGAAAGGCCTGACTGAAATACTGGATCAGAAGCCTGACATAATAGATATCGGTGGGGAAAGTACAAGACCCGGCAGCACTGAAGTCCACTATGAAGAAGAGATCAAAAGACTGAAACCACTGATAGAATATATCTCCGGGTCCTGTGATATACCAATATCGCTTGATACCCGGCACCCCGAGGTGCTTGAGAAATTTGTATCTGAAGTTGACATTATAAACGACATTTCAGGATTCAGATCGGATAGAATGATTTCTATCGCGGCAGAGAATGACCTTGAGTGTGTCCTTATGCACATGAAAGGTACACCTGAAAATATGAACCAGTTTACCTCATATTCTAACATTTTCCTTGAGATTTCTGAGTTCTTTATGGAAAGAATAAATCAGATGCTTGAAAAAGGCGTCAGGAAAGGGAATATAATACTGGATCCCGGCATAGGTTTCTCCAAAACATATCAGCAGAACCTGCAGTTACTGAAGAATATTCGGAGATTTGATTTTGGCCTCAGGACTTTAGTCGGTGCCTCCAGGAAAAGTTTCATTGGAAGGATCACCGGTGAAAAGCCTGAAGGAAGACTTTCAGGATCATTGGCAGCGGCAGTGTGGTGCTCCATTAATGGTGTCAGCATCGTGAGAACCCATGACCCGGGAGAGACCAGAAAGGCACTTGACGTAGTTTCAGCGATTCGTGGTATATGAGTGCTCAATGGTTTTTACTGCATTTGGGGCATACTCCCCTGAGTATGTAACTGCTGTCTGAGATCTCGTAACCCTTCTCGGATACAGATGAGATCAGAGATGATGATTCTATATCAAGGTCAGTTATCTCACCGCAGACCTCACATAAAAAGTTAGCATGAGTTCCTGTATTTGTTTCGAACCAAGTTGCCCCTTTCAGTTCAAAAGACTTCAGAATTGATGATTTCTGAAGTGTCCTGAGAATGTTATAAACAGTTGCCATTGTTATTGTAGGCTCTATTCTGTGAACCTCTGCATATACATCCTCTGCCCTGAAATGTCCCGGCGTCCTGGACATTATGTATTCAATAACCCTCAATCTCTGAGGAGTGACTTTGAATCCGGAGGATCTAAGGGTCTGTACATAATCCATAAACTCCAGAAGTAATTGCTATAAACTAATTAACCTTTGTAGTTGAATTGATCATTGCAGATAATTAAATTCTGATCGACGTGATCATTTAAAGGATTTTGTGAGCCCCAGTTCATTGTTTCAAATGAACCTTAAACTTACTATATTTTCATATATTGTTCTGGAATCTTCTTATGATAGATTGAAAGTTTTTGGAATAACCGCACCTTCAACCGGTTCTGGAAAAACCACAGTGACAATGGCATTCCTGTCTGCGCTCAAGAACTCAGTTTCATGTAAAATCGGACCAGACTATATAGATCCTGGGCTTGAAAGTGCAGTCACTGGTTCCAGGACATACAACATTGACCGGTGGATAGAGGGAAAAACCTATGAAAGAACTTTAGTCAATCTTGCTGCCAGATATGACTACGCCGTTGTTGAGGGCGTCATGGGACTTTATGACTCGGGATCTCCCATAGACCTGAGCACAAACTTCTACTTCCGCAAATTCAAAATTCCCTATGTTCTTGTTGTAGATTGCAGCAAAACTGCAGAATCGACCTATTATATATCAAAAGGTTTCCTTGGGAAACATTGTCTTGGTGTTGTTCTGAACAATTATGGCTCAGAAAAACATCTCAATATGGTTAGAGATGAGTTTGTCAAACATGGAATCAGGATAATTGGGTCAGTACCAAGAAATCCTGAGGTGGGAATAGAAAGCCGCCATCTCGGGCTCCTTACCGGTCTGGAAACACCAGATGTAAAGAAGAAAGCACAGGAGGTGGCAAGGTATCTTGACACCTCTTTTGTAAATGAGCTTCCTGAAATTTCAAACAATATAACTGCATCAGTTACTCCAGCTTCCTCTAAAAAAATAAATATCTGGATAGCGTTTGACACCGCTTTCAATTTCTACTATGCTAGTTCTCTCGATTACCTGGAAAGGTATGGAAACATCCATTACTTTTCCCCGGTGAAAGGAGAATACCCTGAGAACCCTGATCTCGTCTATTTTGGAGGCGGCTATCCTGAACTGTTTGCAAGGGAACTCAGCGAAAACAGAAAATGCATTGAATCGGTCAGAGATCTTTCTGAATCCGGAATACCGGTAATTGCTGAGTGCGGAGGCCTCATGTACCTGGAGGGATCCATATCAACTGACAATGGAGATTACAGGATGGCAGGAATATTCCCAGGTAAAGTTGTCATGAACAAGAAATTAACACTCAGCTACACAAGAATGATAGCAGAAAACGATTCAGTAATGTTCCGCAGGGGAGAGACGGTATACGGCCACGAATATCACTACAGCACAACTGATGACCCGTCTCAGAAATTTCTTAAAAATCTTTACGGAAGAGGAATTGATGGCGTCCACGATGGCCTTTCACTTAAAAATACTCAGGCAACATATTCACACTTCTCACTTCAGAGATACGGCAAGAGGCTCTTAAAGAAGGCGATGAAACACTAAAACTGCTTTTTACCATATTCCAGTGTTACTATCTGGACAAACTTTCTTGATTCGAATATTATTTCTGTTACTGGAATTCTCAGCCTATAGATGAAATAAGACCTTCCTCTGGATATTCCCTTGATAATCCTCATTCTTTCAACAAACCCATTGTATAAAAGAGGCTTCATGGCAGAGATTGCCCTTGCGTTTGTGATTCTTAACCCTGTGGTTATATCTGCCATGCTTGATTCTGGAAAAGATTCCAGAAAGAGAATAATTCTTGACTGGTTAAGAGTGAACCCTTCATTCTTCAATCGTTGGATTGTCCCATTTGACGAGTCTAGATTCACAACAAAATATATGCTTCAAAATATTTAAACATGTCGTAGCCCAACCTATCGGGTCTACAAAACAAGGCAATCAGTGAATGTACGGTGCTTAAAAAACAGTTCCGCTGAACTGTGTCTAAAAGCAAAATGAATTATTGATATATAAAATATGGAACTGATAATCAACATCAGGGGTGTCAGGAAAATTGAAATATGAAAGACTCAGAGGTTTCAGAGACCTTTATCCTGAAGACATGGAACCAAAGGACAGATTTTTCGAGAACGCAAAGAAGGTGGCAAGAAGTTTCGGGTACTCTATGATTGACTATCCCAGCCTGGAATCAATTGAACTTTATCTTGATAAATCAGGAGAGGAACTCCTTGGCCAGACATTTTCTTTCACTGATAAGGGTGGAAGGAACGTTACACTCCTGCCAGAGGCCACTCCCTCTGTTATGCGTATGCTGACTTCAAGAAAGGACCTTCCAAGACCAGTGAGATGGTTCGGCATCCCAAAAATATGGAGGTATGAGGAGCCACAATCCGGAAGAGTCCGGGAACACTTCCAGTTCAATGCCGATCTGTTTGGGCCCGACAGCCCGGCAGCAGACGCCGAGATTATAACTCTTGCTTCGGATATCCTTGATTCTTGTGGTCTAAATGGGAAGTTCCACATTAAGTTGAACAACAGGAAACTTATGGATTCCATTCTTGAAGCCATCAATGTTGATAACATACCCAAAGCATTCTCCATCATAGACAGGTTTCACAAAATTGATGTGGAAGAGTTTCGGAGGTCTTTTCTCTCTGTAGCGGGAAACGAAGGAAATGTGGATAAGGTTCTTGATCTTGTGAGAGAGAAAGGGCCGGCAGAGCAAATATGCCTGAAAATCGAAGAAGCCTTTGCAGATAATGGTAATATCAGTGAAACTATAGAGCGTTTAAAACAGACTTCGGCCCTTATCAGGGAATACACAGGCAATGAGCCCTACATTGATCTTTCTGTTGTTAGAGGATTGTCTTATTACACGGGAACCGTCTTTGAATTCTCGGATGCTGAGGGCCAGTTCCGGTCCATTCTTGGAGGCGGAAGATATGACAGTCTTGCAGGAAACATATCAGGAACTGACATCCCTGCTGTGGGATTCGGTATGGGTGATGTTGTAGTTGAACTCATGATGAAGAAATACGGAAAATGGAATGCCTCTGAAAATATTATGAAAGCTTATCTGGTTTCCACATCACCGGCTGGAACACATATATGCTTGAAAGTGGCAAAATCGCTCAGGGAGAATGGCATAGTTGCGATTTCCGACCTTAGCGGAAGGAGCATAAGCAACCAGATGAAGAATGCCTCATCATCTGGAGCTAGCATCGCCTTCATTGCAGGAGACAGGGAAAAGGAGAGCCATTCCGTTACTGTAAAAGACATGCAAACTGGCTCCCAGACATCTGTGAAGCTAGAGTCTCTAGAGTCATTTGTTTTTTCAAAGATCCAAGAATTCAGGCAAAGGATTAGCACGTAAATATTAGAAAGATTCTTAAACTCCTTATATTTCACATACAGTAGTGATCTAGGTTTGTCAGTGGCATTTGTTCTGGTCAGCACAGTACCCGGAAAGGAGCATGAGGTCTATAACAGGATTTCCAAGCTTGAATACGTTGTGGAGATTCATCCGCTTTTTGGGGAATATGATCTTATTGTGAAAATAGATGCCAAAGATTTTAGCGAACTTGGTAAGGTTGTTGTTGAGAAGATAAGGACCATAGAGGGAGTCATAGACACCAAGACACTAACAGGAATCAAACTTTAAGAGTTGGAAACATGATTACGGCAGCATATGATCCTTGGAACTGGCAGGTGTTTTTGTTTGTAGTGCTGGGTATTCTCGCCCTGGCTCTTTTCATTCTGGGTATTCTGACTTCCTACTTCGGAAGTGGAAAGAGCAGACTGGTAGGAGTTTCGCTTCTTGTGGTTGGAATTGTTATCGGTCTGATCATATACCTGGTAACACACTTATATATGCCTGGAGTTGGCTTGCTGGATAACGTTATAATTGGTGCAATATTCTACATTGTTGCAACAATTATAGGCGCAGCAATTGGCCTACTTATTTTCCTTGG
This sequence comes from Thermoplasmata archaeon, assembly GCA_021802365.1. The sequence continues at coordinate 5,828 of JAKAAJ010000040.1, forward strand.
GGCGATAATGAAAACCTGAGGAGTACAAAATATTCAATATTTATTCACCATTACCTTTTGAATGCTTTCTGTGGACAAATTTCTGGATTCTGCCATTAAAGAGATAAAAGAAAAACTTACCGGTAAAGGAATACTTGCCTGCTCTGGCGGGCAGGACAGCACACTTCTTGCAGTGATTGCCAACAAGGCAGCTGGAGATAGAATCCTTTCTGTTTTTATTGACACGGGACTTGTAAGGGAAGGTGAGAAGGAAAGGGTCAGGGAGATCTTCGAAAGATATTCTCTCAATTACCGTATAATAGATGCTTCTGATGAATTTCTCTCTGCTCTCAGCGGTATAACTGATCCGGAGAGAAAGAGAAAGATCATTGGTGCAAAATTTATAGATGTATTTGAAAGGGTTGCCACTGAATTCGGTGCTGAGACCCTTCTTCAGGGTACAATTGCACCGGACTGGATAGAAAGTGGCGGATCTGTAAGAGACACCATAAAGAGTCACCACAACGTGGGTGGCCTTCCAGAAGTAATGCACCTCAAACTCCTGGAGCCATTGAGAGATCTTTACAAGGACGAAGTGCGTATGGTCTCAGAATACCTGAAGCTCCCTTCAGATATACAGCCATTTCCTGGACCGGGGCTTGCTGTCCGTATCATCGGAGAGGTGACAAAGGAGAAGGCAGACACACTGAGAAAAGTAACCTCCATTCTTGAGGAAAAGGTACGGGAAAAGTTTCCAATGGAGGTCAGGCCATGGCAATATTTTGCAGTCCTGCTCCCTGTTCAGTCTACAGGCATACATGGGGACAAGCGGAGCTATGGAAAGACAGTATGTATCAGAATGATTGACACAAACGATGGAATGAGTGGAACGTTTTCAAAACCTGATTGGGAGTTCCTGGAGGATGTATCAACATCAATAACAAATGAAGTTGGTGAGATAAACAGGGTGGTCTATGACATTACCGATAAGCCGCCAGCCACCATCGAGTGGGAATAGATATCTCAATCAAGATCAATCATTACATCTTAGGATGCCTTGATTCAAAATTTTGCCGGATTTAATCTGCAAATCGTTTAATAGATGTTGAAAATACAAGTTCCCATGATCAAGACAGTCCGGGAAATAATGACAGAAAAACCTACTACTTTTTCAGTTCCAAGTGCTGTTAACAGCCTTGTTAAGACCCTAATACAGAATAATCTTACTGGCCTACCAATAACGGACCAGTCCGGAAAGTATGTTGGGATGGTCAGCAGGCGTGATATTTTTGAAAACCCACACGAATCCCAGACTGCCATGCTGCTTAGAAGGGCAAGGGCCGTTAGACCGGACGACAGCATCGAAGACGCAGCAAGGGAGCTCTCAAGACAGGGCAGGCGCCACATAGCTGTGATTGATGATGACAATAATGTAGTCGGTATCCTGACGCCTCAGAATTTCCTGCGTGCCATCAGGGAAAAGCACGGTACAAGGAAAGTGAAGGATCTTGGAGAGTTATCTGCAGTTTGCGTATATGAGGATGATCCTGTATCGGTTGTATCACATATTATGAGAATTGCCAGAACCTATGCTTCACCAGTCCTTAATCTTTCAGGTCAGTTTGCCGGCATAGTAACAGACAGAGACCTTTTCGACAAGATCGATATTGAATCCCGTATGGAAACATCGGAGACGGGGATGGCAGATGACGAGGACCCGTGGTCATGGGAAGGTATCAGGAACGTTTTCACATATATTATTGTGAAGAATAATGTTCAGCTTCCAAACTCCCCGGTTAAGAATATAATGGTCAGAAACCCGGTGGTAACAAACACCAACGATACCATGGAGGCAGCTGTCAGGAAGATGGAGGGGGGAAACTACAATCAGCTCCCGGTGTTCAAGGGAAGCGATGATCTTGTTGGAATGCTCTTTGATACACACATACTGAGGATCCTGTTCTGAAGCAGAATTGCTGGAGTTTCTTTAAAGTTAACCAATATTTCAATAAGTCGATAGAGGAATTTACAATGAGTTCGGAAAAAATAGAAAACGCTTATGAGAAAGTTGTTGAGCTGGCCAAGCGAAGAGGATTTTTCTGGCCATCGTTTTCCATATACGGAGGAGAAGCAGGATTCTATGATTACGGGCCACTTGGGGTCCTGCTAAAAGATAATATCATCAGGATCTGGAAGGAGGCTTACTTAAGGGAGAATGCACTGATGATAGATACTCCTGTTGTTGTTCCAAGAGCTGTTTTCCAGGCATCAGGTCATGTGGACAAGTTTCTCGATATTGCTGCAGAATGTTATATATGCCACCTCAGGCAGAAACTTGAAACATTCACCAAGAGCGCAGGTTTTCAGGAGGTGTTTGACACTGTTGACAGCGGTCTTGCTTTTGTAAATGAACATGTTGTGAAATGCACAAACTGCGGAGCAAGAATCACAAGAGTGTTCGATGTCAGGCAGATGTTCTTTCTTCCGGATCAGGGGTCATCAGGAGATCTTTTTCTGAGGCCGGAGACTGCTCAGGGAATCTTCATAAACTTCAAAATTCTGAACAACATCTTCAGAGGCAAACTTCCAATGGCTGTCGCACAGTCTGGGAAGGGTTTCAGGAACGAGATTGCGCCAAGGCAGAGCCTCATAAGGATGAAGGAATTCAATATGTGCGAGGTGGAGGTCTTTGTTCATCCAGAAAAGAAGTACTGGGCAGAGATAGATTATGATGAGGATATTACTATCTGCCCCAGATCCTCACCACCTCTGAGGGTAAAGGCCAGGGAAGCTGTTGAATCAGGTCTCATAAGCAGCAATGCAATGGGATATTTCATCACACTTACACAGCGCATACTTCTGAGAATGGGAATATCAAAGGAACGCCTTAGATTCAGGCAGCATGAGAAGAATGAACTTGCACACTATTCATTTGACTCATGGGATGCAGAGGCCGAACTTGACGGAAACTGGGTTGAGATAACTGGAATTGCAGACAGGAATGACCTGAGAAACCATGAGAAGACCAGTGGAGAGTCCATGTCTGTCAGCACTGATGAAGGCGACATTGTGCCCTCTGTTATTGAACCAGCTTCCGGGGTTGATAGAATAATTCTCTCTGTGCTGATGCACTCCATAATGACAAGAGACAATGGATACACTGTTCTTTCCCTTCCTGCAGAGGTTGCCCCATATCATGCTGCAGTATTCCCTCTCATGAAAAAGAACGGAATGGATCAGCTTGCGCGTGAAATTTACAGACGCCTCTCCATGATTGACCCATACATATTTTACGATGAATCAGGCTCAATCGGTAAGAGATATGCCAGGCAGGATGAGATCGGAACACCTTACTGCATAACCATTGACGGAACATCACTGGAGGATGGCACAGTAACAATAAGGGAGAGAGACAGTGCCAGGCAGATAAGGATCAATGCAGAAGAGATCATAAATCATGGTCTTCTTGGGAATCCTGCTATCTCCAGAGATAAATTCAGTGGGCAGTCTTCCTGACCTTTATTATTCCTACCGGGCATGAAATCTCTGCTTCAATGTTCTCTCCTGATTTACTTTCCGGGACAATCTCATTTCTGACACTGGCCTTGCCATCGGAATCCATGTAGAAATTGTCACAAAGAGCTGTGCATATGGCATCGCCTATGCAATTTTTCCTGTCTATGCTTACTCTGTAATCACTCATTTTTCACCATCTCTGTATTTTCTGACCGATTTTTGCAGTGCATTCAGGGAGAGGAGGGCACATTTCTCTCTGCTTGGGCCCAGATTGAGCCCTATGTTGCTCAGAATTTCCTGGGGCCCTATATTCATTACCTCCTCTGTGCTTTTTCCCTTGACTCTCTCTGTGAGCATTGACGCGGCCCCCTGGCTGACAGAGCATCCCCGTCCGATAAACTTTACGTCTGTAAGTATTCCATTCTCTATTTTCAGTGTGAACTGAACAGCATCCCCGCATACGGGGTTATATTCCACAAGTTCCACTGAAGGCTTTTCAATTTTTCCGTAATTCCTCGGGGATCTGTAGTGATCCAGGAGGATCTCCATATTGATTTCCTCATCGCTCATGGTACTTCACCGCAACATTTGCAATAGCCTGGAAGAGATTCTCCAC
>JAKAAJ010000041.1 GCA_021802365.1 Thermoplasmata archaeon
AAAAAGTTTCCGTTCTTGCGATTGATGCTTCCAGCCCCTTCTCAGGGGGTTCATTCCTTGGAAACAGGATAAGGATGCAGGAGTCCCTTTCTTCAAGGGGAATATTCATGAGGAGCCTGGCAAACCGCGGCATAAGCGGTGGAATTTCCAGATCCGCATGGGACGTTGTCAAGATCCTTGATGCTGCAGGAAGTGATGTTGTAATTGTTGAAACAGTAGGAGCGGGCCAGGCAGATCTTGAGGTGCGAAATCTTGTGGACACAGTTATAGTGGTTCTGGGCCCCGGACTTGGGGATGAGATTCAGGCAGTCAAGGCGGGAATAATGGAGATCGGAGATATATTTATTGTCAATAAGATCGACAGAGAGGGAGCCTTTCTGGCGATTAAGGATATTGAGGATACACTAGCAATGTCCCCTGGAAAAAAGTGGCACATACCTGTAATAGGGTTGAACTCACTTAACGGGGAAGGCTACAATGATCTTCTTAAAACTCTGGAAAACCGCAGACAATATATATCGGGAGACCCGGGGTTCAGAGACGGAAGGCTTCTGATGGAACTCAGGGCCATTGTCCAGAATTCTCTTCTTTCAAAGGTTGAAGAGTCATTTTCCGGGAGGAACTCTTTCCGCAGCACGATATCAAGGCTTTCAGATAAAACAACGGATCCATACAGTGCCGCAGACAGGATTATAGGGAAGATAAAGCTGAAAGGGGACTGAAGCTATTTCAGATACTCATAAGAATTCTCTCAATCTCAGGAATGCGGTCCCGTGTATCCACATCCTCTGACTCATATCTCTCACTGAATTCAACTCTGGAAATCCTATCCTGATATTTCATAAGGACCGGCTTGGCTCCAGTGTCACCAGAAAGGCTCATGAGTTCATCAAAGTGAACAGAGCCGAATATAACAGGAGGCATCAGCCTTCCATCAATCTGACAGGAGGAAATGCTGTTTTTTCCAGAGATATGTGCCTTACAAAGTCTTACAATAGTTTCAGGCCTGACAAGCGGTTGATCTCCAAGCAGAAACAGGATTGCATCTGCATCAGAGCGCAGGTGGCTGACTGCCGTTCTTAAGGATGAAGCCTGACCCTCCTCCGCGCTTTCATTCTCAATATATGTGACATCTCCGGTGATTGAGGAGATAAGGTCCTTCTGCTCCTTTCTGACGATTACAAATATCTCTGGAAAACCGGCTTTCTGTACTGCATCGATAACATACCGGATAACAGTTTTACCAAGGACTTTCTGCATTAGCTTATCCGAACCATATCTTCTGGAAAAGCCCGAAGCCAGTATCACCGGGACAATTTTCACAACTTACAATCATAAACTCCGATTAGAATCTTTGGAGTGAATCGGAAACGTTTAAGCGGAGAGTTGCAATAATAATGTATGGAAAATTATGACTTCGCAGGAAAACTTGGCGAAATGGGAAAGAAGTCATCTGCCTTTGTTGTGGCAACTGTAATACGCACAGAGGGCTCATCCCTTGCAAAGCCTGGATTCAAGGTAATAATCCAGAATGGTTCCATCGCTTACGGCACGCTGGGAGGGGCCTGCCCTGAAAACGTCATACTTGATGCCGCCGACAGTGTTCTGAAGACTGGGCAGCCAAAGGTTGTGAAGGTGCATCTCGAAGATGCTGGCATGGGCCTGAATGCCATGGTAACGAAAAAGCAGGATGATGACATTTATGTGGAAACATTCTGCGGTGGAACACTGGAGATCTATCTGGAACCATATCTACCGTCACAGAGGCTTTACATAATAGGTCAGGGTGGCAGGGATGAAATAGAGGATTATCTCGTAATGTTAGGAAAGCTTCTGAACTTCAAGGTCACCGTTATAGATCACGCCCCATCCCTGGAGAACAAGCCTGACAACCTGATAAAAGACATGGATTTTGATCTCTCAACCCTCGATATGAGCAGTTCAGATTTTGTTGTAGTCCTGACAAAAGGGGAGAGGGACATCACAACACTGAAGGCACTCTCTGGGAAGGAACCTGCCTATATAGGTCTGCTGGCCAGCAGGAAGAGGATAAAGCACGACTTCGAGGTCCTGAAGGAGCAGGGTGTCAGTGAACAATTCCTTGAATCGCTTCATACCCCAATCGGTATAGACATAAACGCGGTGAGCCCATTTGAAATAGCCCTGAGTATTGCATCAGAAATTGTGAGGGAGAGACACAGCATTAAGGTCGAACATGAGCTGAGAAATTAAGATTTAAAGCCTTTAATACTGTAAGTCCCATATAAATTATTTTAAATATCTGACTAAAATGTTTGAACACTATGAATCCACCAAGTTTTGAATACTATGCACCTACAGGTATAGAAGAGATAGTCGGACTTCTGAAGAAGTACGGGGACGACGCCAAGATACTCGCTGGTGGCCAGAGCCTTATTCCCCTTCTCAAGTCAAGGGTAGTGACAATTCCATACCTCATATCACTGTCTGAGGTAAGGGGTCTCTCATACATAGATGAAAGGAAGGACGGAGTACACGTTGGAGCGATGACAGTTGACAGTGATCTCGAATTCTCGGAAGTTATCAAGAAGCATTTCTCAATAGTTCTGGACTGTGCCTCGCAGGTTGCGGATCCTCTTGTGAGAAACACTGGAACAATCGGAGGGAACATCTCCCACGCAGATCCAAGCAATGATTTTCCAGCTGTGATGCTGGCACTGGGAGCAAAATTTGTTGTCCAGGGTGAATCCGGAACAAGAGAAATCAGAGCGGATGACTTCTTTGTAGACACCTTTGAGACAAGCATGAAACATGACGAGGTTCTGAAGGAGATTATACTCCCTTACTGGGGAGAGAACTCTTATGGCGCATACGGGAAGTTCAAGAAAGGAACATGGAACTTCTCTGTAGCGGGTGTTGCAGTTCAGGTTTCAATGGAATCCGGAAAGATATCCAGAGCGGGACTGGCAATAACTTCAATGGGACCCAGGGCAATAAAATGCACAGAGGCAGAGAAGTATCTGTCAGGCAAAAAACCTGACGAATCAGTCCTGAAACATGCAGCTGATCTCGTAGTGGCCGCATCACAGCCCACAGGAGACCAGTATGGCAGTGAAAAGTACAAGAAGGAGATACTGAGGAGACTCTCCATAAAGACAATGGAGAAGGCATTAAAAATGGAAGGGGGTAATTAAGATGGCTGAAAAGAGACATGTTTCAATAACGGTAAATGGCGAGAGAAAGGAAGCTGATGTAGAGCCAAGGATGCTTCTGGTTCATTTTCTCCGCGAGATGGCGGGTTCAACAGGCACACACGTTGGATGCGATACTACAAACTGCGGAGCCTGCACTGTCCTCCTCGACGGGAGGGCGGTCAAGTCCTGCACCATACTGGCGGTTCAGGCGGACAGGAGGAAAATAACCACCATCGAGGGACTTTCAAAGGAACCTGGAAAGATGCACCCTATTCAGAAATCATTTGTGGACAACCATGGGCTGCAGTGCGGCTATTGCACTTCAGGAATGATCATAAGTGCATACTGGTTATTGAAGCACAGGAAAAATGTCAGCGAACAGGAAATCCGTGAGGCAATCTCAGGGAATCTGTGCAGATGCACCGGTTATGATAACATAATAATGTCAATAAAGGACGCTGAGAAGAGGATGGAAGAGGAAGGAGACTCCCTGGAAGAGGAGCAGACTGTTACTGTGAGGAAGTGATTTGGCATGGATCTAAGTGAAAAATTCGTCAAGGGAAAAGGAACCTATGTGGATGACATACACATGCCGGGTATGCTTTACCTTGGGTTCGTAAGAAGTCCCTATCCAAGGGCAAAGATTAAGAAGATAAGCGGGGGGATCACACATAAGGATGTCAACTTTGATATAGCTGCTGTGGGCGAGGGCTCAGACGAGGAGGAGACTTTCAGCTCAACAGCACACCCGGTGCTGGCAAAGGATTTTGTTGGCTATGTGGGGCAGCCCGTAGCTGCGGTTTACTCCACTGATCCATATGAGGCTGAGGACCTCATAGATTCGGTTGAGGTTGATTATGAACCGCTCCCGGGAGTTTCAGATCCGGAAAAGGCTATTGATTTTGAGCCCATAAACCCGGCGAGCAAGTCCAACGTCATAGTTGACAGATATTTCGGTAAGGATTTCTCCGACAATGTAGGGGATGTGGTGATTGAGGGGAGATTCGTTAATAACAGGATTGCAACAAACCCCATAGAGCCAAGAGGTATAGTCACTGCATACGACGGAGATAAACTGACCATATGGATCGGAACGCAGAGCATATACAGTATAAAAGCAGGAATTTGCGAAGCCATGCATCTCCCTGCTGAGAAGGTAAGAGTGATTCAGACCGATACCGGAGGAGCATTCGGTCTGAAGGGGGGTCTTTTCCCGGAGTATGTTGTTGCAGCATGGCTGGCGATGAGAGAGAAGAGACCTGTAAAGTGGATCGAGACAAGGCGTGAGCACCTCCTGGCAAGCAGGCCAGGAAGGGGGGCAATCGCTAAACTCAAGCTATATGCAGACAAATCAGGAAGAATCAAAGGTCTCAAAGGTGAAGTCCTTGTGGACAACGGAGCATTTACAGGAGGATCCGGCGAGTTTTCACCTGCTTTCATAGCAATGCAGCTTGCCGGAGCTTATCATCTGGAAAACGCATACGTGAGAGCAAGGTCAGTTCTGACAAATAAGGCACCGCAGGGTCCATACAGAGGAGCAGGAAGGCCAGAGGCAATGTTTTTCATTGAGAAAATGATGGATCATCTTGCTGACAGACTGAAGATGGATCCAGTGGATCTCAGGCTCAGGAACGCTGCTGAAGAGAGATACAGATCTGCTCTGGGGTTTGAGGTGGAGCCCTCAAAGAAATTCCTTGAAGCAGCAATAAAGGAGACCGGATACAGAGAACTGTCAAAGAAATACAACACTGGTTTCTCGTTCCTGATACTTTATCATGCAACCAGCGGCGGAGAATCGGCAAGGATACAGGTAAAGGATGGAAGGATTAAGGTATGGATTGGCGGGAATGCACATGGCCAGAGGCATGATGTGTTCTCAAAGACACTCATAAACGAGGAGCTTGGGGTTGACGAATCACTGGTAGACTTCCAGCTGGGGGACACAGACCAGATTCCTGCAGGCGTAGGAGCCTGGGGAAGCAGATCTGCTATGGTGGCTGGCTCCGCAGTAATAATGGCTGCAAGAATGATCAGGGAGAAGGTTGAAAAGAAGTATGGCAGGTATTCAGTGGATCATCTTCTTGGTGAGGACTGGGACGCGTACCATAACTTCGAGTATTCCAGGATGGAAAGTAGCCTTGGAGTCAATGTTGTCACTGCAGATGTTGATGATCTGGGCAAGGTGAAGATTCGCGACTGCATATCCTACTATGACGCAGGAAGAGTTCTGGATCCGGCAAATGCAGCGGGGCAGATAGCAGGCGGTTCGGTGCAGGGAATTTCGCAGACACTGTACGAGGAGCTTGCCTTTGATGAGGACGGCCAGCCTCTGACCTCTTCCATTTCAGATGCCGGTGTTGCTACAGCCGATCTGCTGCCTAAATTTACCATAAAATACTATAAGTCGGAATCAACACTTCCCTCAAAGGCAAAAGGAATAGGGGAGGCTCCAACAATTGGTGTTCCAATAGCTCTGTCAAGAGCACTTGAGAAGGCATTGGGCAGGGAATTCAATGAGACACCCATACGACCGGAACTGCTCCTCAGAGAAGAAGTGGCACAGTGATATTCCCGGAACTATTTTCCCTCAACATAGGCGAGCAGGGGCTTCATGTTCATGTGTGAAATGAAGTTCTCTGTCACCTTTTCAATATTATTTTCAAGAATAGCTGCATAATCGAAGCGCGCATGGCTCGCGCCTGTTAAGTATCTCAGAACAGTCTGGTTCTCCATAATTGAGTGTATATTTGTCCCCATAACTGAACCATCATCAGATACAGAACCCTCCTTCTGGAGACCCGTATCGGCAAGGTATCTTCTCTCAGAGCTTGAAATATCACCATAGTGTATCTCATATCCGCTGAACTCATCCTCAGAATGGAAAACATCAGGGTTCAGTTTTCCCTGCACCTTTCTCACAGTCTTTTCCTTCCTGTAAACTGTTCTGCAGTCAAGAAGTGAAAGCCCGGAAACAGAATATTCAGAACCCTCATTGAATGCTATGGTTCTTCCCAGGATCTGGTAGCCACCACATATTCCCAGTATTTTACATCCCCTGTTCCTCTCCTCCAGTATTTTAGCGGCAAGTCCTGTAGAACGCAGATATGCAAGATCCATTGCCACATTCTTTGAACCAGGAAGAATTATGAGTGAACATGAATCAAGCAGGGAGGAATTGTTGTGGTCAACATATGAGAATCTGATCCCGGAGAGACGCAGCGGATCCACATCACTGTAATTTTCCATGTACGGGTATCTCACAACAGCTATGTGCCCTTCTCCAGGTTCTGAAGATGAATAGTCGAGAGAATCTTCTCCCGGGAGATCAATTGATCTCATCTTTGGAATAACTCCGAGAGAGCGCTTTCCAGTCAGTTCCTCCAGTCGTCTTATTCCAGCATCCAGCATCGTGGAATCTCCACTCATCCTGTTGATCAGGAACCACTTTACCAGAGCGTTCCGTTTCATCAGGGTTATTGTCCCATAGAGGGAGGCAAATGCACCTCCCCTGTCTATATCAGTCACAAGAATACATGGTGTATCAAATAGAGATGAGACAAATGTATTGGCAAAATCATTTCCCTCAAGATTTATCTCCGCAGGAGATCCTGCGCCTTCAGCAATGATAATATCATATTCCTCAGAGAGTTCCTTAATTGAATTCCTGATAATATCTGGAGCCACTTCTGACATATATTTTCTGTACTCTCTTACTGTCATGACTCCATGGCTTTTTCCCAGTGTGATCACCTGGCTTCCGCCCATCCCTTCAGGCTTCAGGAGAAAGGGATTCATTTCCCTTACAGGCTCCACCCTGGCAGCTTTGCACTGAAGCCATACGGACCTTGATATCTCTATGCCATCTCCAGTGGCAACGGAATTCAGCGACATGTTAACTGACTTGAATGGAGCTACCCTGAGGCCAAGATTGGAGAAATATCTGCATAGTGCCATCGTAAGGGTGCTCTTTCCAGCAGAGGAGGAGGTTCCTAGTACCTGTATGATTTTCAGCAACAATCACCGGAATCGATCCAATTTAATGAAGTAGCGGGCCAGAATTCAGTTTAAACTTAAATAAGTTTCAAATGTTCAAGGTCTCATATTGATAGAGGACATCAGTATTGACAGAGGCGAATCTTTCTACCTGTTCAGGTTTCCATATCCATTCAGGAAGTACAGTTCTGCACCATATGGTGGTGGTACAGGGCACTCCACAGGATATCTTAACAGAACTGTTCCATCAGATTATAAATGTGATCCCGTCACGGATATTGATGAATTTCTCATGAAGAATGGAATGAACTATACAGGATTGACTGCCACATTGACTGCATGCAGGGTGGAGAACGCAATTATAGAGAGAAAGGAATCCTCGACACCCCCTCTGATGGTATCAGTGACTGGTGGCTCATCAAATGCTCTGTCCATAGGCTCAAAGGGATTCAGTTCACAGGGGACAATAAATATCGCTGTGATTTCTGATGCTCATATGGACGATGCCTCTGCACTCAATCTGTTCATGGCCATAACGGAATCAAAGTCACAGGCAATGAACGATCTTGGAATAAAAGATAGAACCACAGGAAAAGCTGCTCCAGGAACATCCACGGATACTGTATCACTTTTTCTGTCCGGTAATGGACCCAGATACAGATATGGCGGGCGCCTCACTGATATAGGCAGAGAAACTTCTATGATGGTATACAGTGCTGTGAAGGCATCACTAATCTCAGACTGCACGGGGTGGAAGTGAAATGAATGTGGCCAGGCATGGGGGGAATGTAGTTGACACTGCAAGGAAATATGGCTACAGAATTTCAGATATTCTGGATTTCAGCGCCAGCCTGAATGATTTCATCACAGAGTCAGAAAGACCTTTAATTTTAGATGCCGGCATCCTTGGGACATATCCAGGTTCTGATACAGGTCTCAGAATGAATCTTGAAAAGTACACCGGTGTTTCACACACCAACATACTTCCCGGACCGGGCCTCTCTTATTTCATTTACCGTCTGGCAGAATTTTTCAGAGAGAAAAACGCACTTATGGTAAGACCATCTTTTTCGGAATATTCCAGAGCTTTCGCCAGCCATGGGATTAATGTTTCAACCTGCTTGGTGGCTGGAATCAGGGAAAGGATTCCGGAAATAATGGATGGTGTTTTCTCTCTTGTTTGCATAAACAGGCCGGATACCCCTACAGGAAATCTGCTTGACCAGACATCTCTTATTGAACTGGCAGATGCTTGCAGGGCAGGAGATGCATATCTGTTCATCGATGAGGCATTCATCGATTTTCTGCCGGTTGATGAAAGGAATTTTTCCGCACAACTTGCAGGAGGGAACAATTTCGTTATACTTGGCAGATCTCTAACCAAGATATTCTCCACCCCCTCCCTTAGAATAGGCTATCTGATAGGATCAGCGGAGATTCTTGGCAGCATTGCAGATCTGATGGAGCCATGGACACTGGGAAATCACATCATTGAATCTTTCAGCAGTCTCGATTTCAGTGTTGTTAATAAGTACTCAGCCATGGTTAAGGAGGAGAGAGAGTTTCTAACCGGGGAAATGAGTTCCCTGGGTTTTACACTCATCGGTATTCCAACTGCAAATTATGCAACTTTCAGAGCGCCCCCAAGACTCAGCGTGCAGGATATGGATCAATTTCTCAGGCAGAGGGGAATTCTTATAAGGACTCTGAAGGATTTTCCAGAGTTTGGAGAGGATTTCATAAGGATTGCTGTTAAGAGGAGAGAAAAAAATGAGATCCTTATTTCAGCGATTAAGGATTACATGCAAAGTAAAACTCACAGTATCGGGGAGTGATCAAACTGTATTCCCTGTTCTTTCTCTATTTCCTCATCTCAGCAATTCTTGCACTTCTAATAGATGAAATTGCAGGTGAACCAGGAAACAGATACCATCCAGTTGCCTGGCTTGGGCATCTTATTGGATTTCTTGACAGGCGACTCCACTCAATATCAGACAGTGTTATATCAGGTACTGTCCTTCTTGTAACAATTCTCCTTATTTCACTTTCAGCTACATTTGTGGTGATGTGGCTCGCTGCACTGAACATTCTTGTATGGATAGTTGCAGGTGCTGTCATCTTCAAAATCACATTTGCTTCACGCTCCATGAGTGATCATATAATTCCTGTTGTTAAGTACCTGAAGTCCTCAGATACTGATTCAGCAAGGAAATCTCTTTCCATGATGGTCAGGAGAGAAACTGCCGGACTATCAGAATCACTTATCTGCAGCGCCTGCATTGAGACAATTTCTGAAGGTTATGTTGACGGATTCCTCTCTCCGGTTTTCTACTTTGGAATTCTTGGAGTAATGGGTGCAGTAGCAGCAAGGGTAATAAACACACTTGACTCCATGGTTGGATACAGAAATCAGAGATATCTGAAGTTCGGCAGAGCATCAGCAAGGGCAGACACATTTATCAACTTCATCCCGGCACGCCTTTCCTATATCATATTCATGCTTTCATCGCCAATCAGGAGTGGAAAATTAAGACC
>JAKAAJ010000042.1 GCA_021802365.1 Thermoplasmata archaeon
AGGATAATGTCCAGACTCCTCACGGATCACCCATTTTACGGAGCAATTGCCTCATCCATGAGGATAGTGGAATCTGAAAAGGCAGACAGATTATACACTGACGGAAACAGCCTTCTTGTGAACCCGATATGGTTCAGGAATGCCGGCATAGAGGAATGTGCATTTGAGTTTTCAAAAGCAGCTTTGAAGATAGCTCTTCTTCAGCAGTCCCGAATGAAGAACAGAGTTCCACTGGTATGGAACCTTGCAATGGAAAGTGTCTGTGATTCAATTCTGCACAGGTATGCAATTTCAGATGGAATCACTCTGGACAGTTTCAGCATCCTTGCAGAGCAAATGTCTGTGGACGAGTTCTATACTATGATTGTTAGAACCCTGAGGGGTAGTCAGAGATTGGAAATGCTGGAAAAAATTGAAAAGAAACTGCTGAATAAAGAGAATCTGTCGGAATCTGATGTTTTTCTTTTGAAGGATATAATGAATATTGCGGAGATCAGAAGGAAGGATATCTCATGGTTCATTGACAGATACGGGGACATGACAAGGAGCCATTATCTTTACAGGCCAAAATATTCAGGGAAAATGGTTGCAGCTGAAAGGGCTGAGGCCATGGCAGGGAGAAGGGGAGTCCCTGTTGAAAGGCACATCAAAGGTTCATATGCATATCCCTCCTGGATATACATTCTATCATCGAAACTGGAAATGAACTGCAGAATTGCCTCATTTTCCAGAATTCGGCGAAAATATCAGGACCAGGGTATTGTTCTTCCGTCTTTCAGGGAAAAATTCTCACTGGTCAACATTGCCATTGACGCCTCAGCATCAATTGACGATAGCACCTTTTCTTTGTTTTCCTGGTCAGTTATTGAGATGCTTACCGGGAACTTCGGTATACAGGCATTCAGGATCTTTCAGACTGATGCAGGAATCAGGAGTGAAATCACCATTGAGGGGAGAGATATTCCGCAATCTCTCCTTGTAAGAAAGGGAGAGGGGGGAACTGATTTCAGGGATCTATTCCGTCATCTGGAAAATACAGGAAACAGAGAACCGCTTATAGTTCTCACAGATGGAAAGGCCTCTGTTCCGGAAAAGGAACCTGAAGGGTTCAGAACATACTGGATCACAACAGACCATGACCTCCCATGGGGAGAGAACATTAAATGGGATCTGGAGAGATTGGATGTGCCTTCAGCTTAAACAGAACGGGCTGCTCAGAAATGACGGAAAACATAATGATAAGTAAAGTACTGGAAAAGTTTCATTCGTTCATTGCCGGGAATCCGGATATTGGTGTAAACCAGATAAGTGGAAACTCAATTATGGAGAACAACAAGTACGGGTTCTCGGTGAAGAAGGAACAGTACCGTTATAATTTCAACAACATGTCTTACTTGGACATATCCATGGAGGAGCCTGTAATTGTGGAATACGTATCGGCAGGCATTTTCCACTCCACTGCCGGAAAGAGGCTGGATTTCCACCGCGACTACATTCTGGTTTATTCTGATCCGGAGAGATCAGCCCCATACCATAAGGTGTATCTGGAAACTTTGCAGGATATTAACTTCAGGAGGCCAGATTCAGATGAGAGAGAATCACTGAAATCGGAATCACTCCTCAGGAGGCTTAGGGAAAATTGATGGAATCGGAAAACACTTATCTCCAGAGAATCATTAAACCTGCATGATCGTTTCCATAATGAGGGAGATCAGCATTGATGTCCTTCAAAGATGCAGAGAAATTACCGGAGCAGATGTAAGGGTATTGGAGCCTGAGGTCGCAGATGTTCAGGTTATTTACAGGAAATATTCTGTTACTAAGGATCTGAAGATGATTCAGACAATTTCAGCAGGTGTTGACCACCTGGATTTCAAATCAGTTCCGGAAAATGTATTGATATGCAGCAATGCCGGAGCTTTCTCTGAACCTGTTGCTGAACATGCTTTTGCCATGCTTCTCTCTGTAAACAAGAGAATAATAGATTTCGAAAAGCAGTCAAGAAAAGGTGTGTATGAAAGGCTGCCAGTCCGCAGCCTTATCGGCAGGAAAATTGGAATATTCGGGTATGGTGGAATAGGCCGGAGCATGGCGAAAATTGCAAAATCCCTAAACATGGAAACAGTAGCCTATTCACGCAACAGGAATGGGGATGAAAACCTTGACAGATTTGTCAATACTCCAGAAGAACTGTTCCAGGAGTCGGATATAGTAGCTCTGGCTATGCCTCTCACCAACATAACGAGAGGCATAGTTGATTCAAAACTTCTCTCAGAATTCAGGGGAGATACAATAGTAAATGTGGCCAGGGCAGACGTTGTAAGAGAGAAGGACATGCTGGAATATCTGAGTAAAAATCCCGACAAGATGTACCTTACTGATGTCTGGTGGAGGGAACCAAATGTTGATTTCCCGATTCCAGAAAATGTCCTGCTCACTCCGCATGTTGGAGGGATAAACAGATCTCTGGAAGAGACAGCCGTATACAGGGCCTGCCAGAATGTGAGAAAATTCATAAATGGCGAAAGGCCTGAGCATATTGTGGATAGAAAGGAATATACGAATTAAGGTCAGGAGAATTCAAAAAGGCTCTTCTGTTGAGTATCCGCGTTATCCTTTACTTTCTCCAGTGTGCTGTTCTGGCTGTTGTCCTGCAATTCCCTGTAGTCCTCGGAAAGTCCCTCAAGAACCCTGTTGAGTGTCTCATCAACTCTTCTGGCATAATATTCCCAGTCAGGGGTACCGTTGAATGGTACACCATCCATGTATGGCTCAACCTCCTGTGGTGACTTTTTGCTGTTCGTCACTATCCAGGAGACTTTCATGCCGGGGATGAAGGTTTCACCCATTTCCATCAGTTTCTTGGCAACACGGATATTTGCCAGGGATTGTTCCTTGTAATTTCTGAAATCTCTAACTGATCGGGAGATAACAAGATCATCAATATTTATGGATGAAGTATCTCCAGCCTTTATCTTTGCAATTATGTCATTCCTGTACGCAATGGCCCCTTCCAGGTTTCTGTCCAGCACCAGCTGGAAGACCCTGGAGAGAGCTTCACTCTGAAGATCGAATGAATCTGTCCTTCTGACCTCATATCCCCTGACAAGAACTTCCCCTTTCTGTGATTCAGGATATATGATCTTCCCTGCGTATCTCTTCTTGGCACCATGTGAGAAGAGCGGATCCATGACCTTTTCAAATTCCACAATGACCCCCTCCTCCCGGGAGATACGCTCGCTCAGGTCTCGGCCAATCCGGATGGCATCTTCTGGTGATCCCGCACCAGACTCGATAAATACGGAATCAGTATCACCATATATCACACGGAAATTTTCGGATTTCAGTTTTTCTATGAGCCCCTTTATGGTTTCCCTGGCGTATCCGGTAACTGCGCTTCCAATTTCCAGGTTAGTGAACCTGTAGAACGATGAGGCAAGGACCCCATAGAATGTGTTCATGAGGATCTTAAGAGCCCCCTGGATTCCGTCAAGATATTCCCGTTCTTCCCCTCCCGATGCTTTCATACGGGCCTTTACGCGGTCTCTTTCCTCCATCAGGTCCCTCAGGAGTCTTGGTACAAGCCCAGGTTTTCTCTCTGCGGAGATAAATCGTATTCCGTTTGGAGCAACGTTTTCTCCATCCGGTGAAAGGGTTGTGAAACAGATGTTGTATTTCATAATCATGGACGGATACATGCTCTTGAAGTCAAGAACAATAACATTATCATATATCCCTGCACCGATGGAGTGAACATATCCTCCTTCAATTGGGTTCTCCTTCCCGTTGTGGGAAGTCATGGGGACACCGATATTCTCCCTGTCTGCCTTTCTTATGAGAAGAGAATCCACATAATTGCTGGTCCCTCCATTTGAAACATCATCATACGGTAGTTTGGTGACAGTGGACATGAACATGTTCCGGTCAACAACCCTGAGCTTCTGGAATATCTGGAGTGTAAGATATGCATCCTTTATACAGTATTCTATCACCTCCTGCTTTCTGTTTGCCCATTCCTCCTCTATTTTCAGGCGGTTTATGTTATCCTTTCCTTCCCCAAGTAGCTCCTGAGCAACGTAATTCAGTGTTTCATGCTTTGGATGCATTATCTTCTTGACCGCCCACCATGTATCCGATATTGTTCTCCCATGCAGCCGCCAGTACTGTCCCTGAATCCTGTGCGGGGGTTCTCCATCCCTGCCAATGTTGAATCTGACCCCAAATTTCTGCATTCTTGACTGGATTACGGGAAGGTCGTATCCGTCAATGTTATAACCTGTGAGAATGTCAGGGTCCTCCTTCTTCACCAGAGAGACAAAATCAGAAAGAATTTTTTTCTCATCTCCTTCAATGTATCCTTTGTGCAGTTCCTTCCCGTCGTGAACCGCATATCCGATCATAAGGATGTGCCCATATTCCTCCCCTTTCACCGGAGTGACAGCGTTTTCTATATCGAAGCTCAGAATCTTTACAGGAGGAACAAAATCGTCACAATTTTCAAGTTTTTCCACCTTAATTACAAGTTCAGTGGTAAAATTAGCCTTTTCTTCAGGCATCTCCTCTCCTGTTATTTTAACACAGGGGTTCAGGTCCATATCATATATGAATCTGTGATGAAATGGTATGTCAGCAGCAAGGACCTTGAACCTGTTTCCACATTTCTCCCTTAACTTCGGGACCTTCCAGGGTGAAGTAACATATATCCGTGTTACTTTTCTCACCTTTCCCTCCACCCAGAGTTCCATCTCCTTTTCATCACGGTATTCCTCGTCTGCACGATAGATCTGAAGGCATGCATCAGATGGCTCAACAAGATCGAAATATGGCCTGAATCCAAAATATAGGGCAGTGACTGATCTGCCGTCGTCAGTTCTCCCGAAAAGCTCAACTGCAACATCCCTTGTCCTGTAAGAGGCAACAAGGATGCGCATCCTGATCTCCATGGTTCATTAATGTAGACAGAATATAAAAGATGACCTTTTATCTAATTGTATCAGAATGATCTGCCACTTGGAAACATTAAATATCCTGATAGTATGATTACCAAGTTCTATGAAATTTATAATAACATATTGTGAAGGAGGTGCCCCCTCTTTTGTCTGAAATTCTGGAAATTGTGAGAAAACACAACGACTTCAGAAGGTCGTGCCTCAATATGCAGGTATCAGAGAATTTCCTCAGCGGTGATGCCAAAGAAGCCCTTTCTTCAGACATGGCTTCCCGATATTCTCTGGAGATTGATGGAAAAGAGGCATATGGTGGAGCAAAATTTTCCGAAGAAGTTTTGCACACAACTGAAAAACTTGTTGCCCGACTTTACGGGAGCAGGTACGCAGAGGTCAGGCCTATTGGTGGGCACATAGCCTCTGAGATTGTTCTTCTTTCACTGGTATCAAGGAAGGATAATGTACTATCAATACCTGAGAGCAATGGAGGATACACAGGCTATGAGGGGGGATATCTCCCGCAGATGCTTGGTTTCAAGAATTACCACATACCATATGACAACGCAACCCAGGAGATCCGCCTTGACAAGCTGGAAAAACTTATGCAGGTGACATCTCCAACCCTTCTGGTTCTTGGGCAGTCTTTCTTTGTCAGGCATTACGATCTGAAGGCTATCCGGGAGATCTGCGACAGACATGGAACAAAGTTGGCATATGACGGCTCACATGTGATGGGGTTAATTGCCGGGAAAGCTTTCCAGAAGGATGTTCTTGACTATTGTGACGTACTTTTCGGGTCAACACATAAATCATTCTTTGGTCCACAGGGAGGGATTATACTTACCAATGATGAAGACATATATGATACGATGAGCAGGAACATCACCTGGCGTTCAATGGATAATTTCCATCCTTCAAGGGTGGCTGCCCTTGGGGTTGCAACAGAGGAGATGATAAGATCCGGTGAGAAGTATGCCTCACTTGTAGCATCCAACAGTCATTCCCTTGGAAAGGAACTAAACGATAACGGAATAGGTGTCAGATTTTCCCCCTGGTTCTCAGAAACGCACCAGATACTTATTGACCCTCAATCCCTCAGTAAATCAGGTCTGGATTTCAGGACTTTCAGTGAAAGGCTTGAGGAAAATGGCATAATTACTGACAGGGAAGGCAGGGTCGGGACAGCTGAAATATCAAGATACGGATTAAATAATATGCATGAGATAGCAGAGTTGATTCTCAAAGTATTCCGGGGAGAATCTGTAAAAGACAGGGTGAAAGAAATGCTCTCAAACATGTCGCTGAAATACTGAGATGGTTTTCATGAAGGTATCAGACATAATGACAAGGGAAGGTTTGGTGACCCTTCCCTCAACGGCAAAGATCACCGATGCGTTTGCAAAGATGAAGGAAACTGGCATACATCAGATACCGGTCCTGTCAGGAAAGACATACATTGGAATGCTTCTGTTCAGGGAAATCCTTAAGAGACGAAGCCTTCAGAGCATGGAAAAAATAGGCTCACTTGCAATAAGAACACCCAGGCTGAAGCCCTCAGATGATATCTTCAGGGCCATTGATCTCATTAGGAAGTCAGGAATTCCAGCACTTCCGGTTGCAGAGAAAGGGAAGCTGGTTGGAATACTTTCCAGGACGGATATTATGCGCAATCTTGGGACTTTCAGTGACATCAGGAACATGAAGGTGCTTGATGTCATGACAACCAGTCCAGAAACAGTAAGCATGGATGACAGCGTAAAGACTGCAGTGGAGAAGATGAGAAGCCTTGATGAGAGTGAAATCCCGGTAACAGACGGGGAACAGTTCCTGAAGGGAATCCTAATGGCAGGGGAAATATCTCCGTCCGCAATAATCCGGGGTGACCAGACGAAGGGGAAAGGAGACATAACTGGAGAAAACTCCAGAATGGACCTGAAGTGTTCATCCTTGATGGGAAACCCTGTCAGTGTGCACCCTGACTCAACGCTGGAAGATGCCTCCCGAGCGCTACTGAAAAACAGGTTTCACACTCTGCCGGTCACAGATGGGCAGGGAAAGGTTGTCGGGGTAATTGGCATCATGGATATTCTGAACATGATCTCAGTACCAGCCAGGGAAAAGGGAATCCTGATCCAGGTTTCCGGTCTGGATGCCTATGACGACGATCTCTACGACATTATATTTTTTGAGGGGGAAAAATTTGTTTCCAGAATATCTAGAATTGCCGGAATTGAGCAAGGCAGTTTCAATATTCACGTAACAAAATATCACTCCTCAGGCAGGATTAAATATTCCCTGAGGACCCGCCTCTATGGGGGTCATACTCACATGGCCGTAGATGATTTTGACTGGAATTTCGGAAAATGCCTCAGCCGCATTTTCGATACCTATGAGAACAGACTGAAGAAAAATAATTCTTCCTGAACCTGTTCCATATACCTATAATTTATCCTATTCTTAGTTAACCATTATTCATCAGTACGCATTAATCTATTATAATATAAATTTTATTATAGTATTCGAATTATGGCAATAAAAGATATGGTTTTAGAATGTATTATATAAACTTTTGCAATAACAATTATATGAACAGGCTCGTTAATGAACGATGGAATCTGTAGGTAATGTTGACACTAAAAGGAGGCCAAGGAAGATTGGATTAAAGAAGGAACTTGGTTTTTATGAACTCCTTGTTATTGGCGTTGCCGGAGCCCTGGGTAACGGTGCTCTCTTTGGTACAGTTCAGATGGTTTCAGGTGCTGGCCCGGGAGCTATTTTCGGGTTTGTATTCGGAGCATTTATCTATGGTCTGTTGACAATGACATACGTGGAAATGTCAAAGGTATATCCGGAGGCAGGAGGCCCAACAAGATATACAATCTATACCCATGGACGCTGGACAAATCTTATAAACTCCATGGCAGACCTGTTATGGTACCTTTTCATCCCGCCCATCGAGGTTGTGGCAATTATTTCAGGTCTGGATTACTTCTATCATGGGGTATTCCTTACAAGTGCTGGATTTCCCACAACCACAGGGGTTCTCGTTGGAACGCTTCTTATACTGACATTTGTCCCGATCAATTATTTCGGAATAAAGGAGTTCGGCAGAACAACAAATGTGATGGGAATTATAAAACTGATATTCTACATTGCCATGGTGCTTGGTTTTATTGCCTTTGTTGCTAATTTCAGTAACCTGACAGCATATGGGGTTCTCCCTTACAGAGCGGTGTCCATTCTTGGAATCATGCCTCTTGTCATGTACGATTTCGGGGCCACACGAGTAATTCCGGATCTTGCAGAGGAGACAAAACACCGGGGTGACATAGGCAAGGCCATGATCTTCACGGTGATTATAGAGAGCCTTATCTATGTGGGTGTAGGGTTTGCAGTTGTGTTCGGTTTCCATTTTGCCTCACTGGGCATAAAGCCAGGTGATTTCAGTGCTCTATCATCACATCTTGAGGGATTTAACCCATTCTTCGTTTTTGCGCACCAGTCCGGAATAACCTGGGTTTTTGTTGCCGCTCTTGTAACAGGGCTTCTGGCCCCATACGTGACGGGATACATATATCTTGGAAGCGGAACCAGAGTTCTCTTTGCCATAGGAAGATCAGGTTTCATAAGCAAATCACTTAAAAAGATAGAATCGAAGCACGCTATCCCGCTGATTGCCCTGATTGTGTTTGCAATTATAGGTTCAATAATAGTTCTGGTGACTGCTCCTGATCCTACCATATATACTTTCATAGATGACGCGTCGGCCGCAGGATATCTGGGGCTTGTTCTCAACCCTATTGCGAACATGGTTACAAGAAGACAGGGTCTTGTTCCTAAGAATCTGAGAGTAAGAGGTATGCCAGTAATAGCCCCACTTGCTGTGGGTCTGAGTGCTCTTATACCCTTCTGGGCGGGATGGCCTTCCGAGCCTTATGCTGTTCTTCTTATGTTAATAGGTACAGTTGTCATAGGAATACTGTCAAAGGTCAAAATAGGCGCCAGGAATGTGATATGGTATGTGGTTTTCATTCTGTTCGAGACAATAATGGTGATGATAGGTTCGGACGGTTTCACCGGAAAAATATTCGGAGCAAGTATTGGGAACCTTATACCATTTACATGGGCCACTCTGATAGTTCTGGTTGTTTCAATGGCAATATTCTACCCCTGGGGCATTCTGTCAGGTTTCAAGAAACAGTTCTCACACCCGGACTTCACACAGGAGGTTCTGGAGTCCAACAGACTCGCCAAGCAGATTGACCCGTTGAAATCAGAAACAGAATCTAACCAGTAAACTTTTTTCAGTTTACAATTATTTTTCTTGAAAATTAAAACAATAAATCTCTCACTGAAAATGATATTTTTGGAAAATGGAGAGGAATTATTTCATAGCCTTCCTGATAGTAAGATTCACATCCAGAATCTCAAGCCCTTTAGAAATTCCATTTTTAAGGTCATCAGTCTTGAGACCTTTAAGTATTTCCCTTATTCTCTTTTCGTAATCAAGGCCAAGATATGGGACAGTTTCCTCTATAACTCTTGCAGGGGTTCTTGACCCTACAAATGTCTCACGTAGCTGCATTATAATGCGCTCGAAGTTGTCAAGAACAAGCCCCCGGCCATCAGGGGAATGTGAGCAGGAAATGTAGAATCTGGTCGAATCCTGTTTCTTTATGCGGCCATCCATGATCATCTCAAGTGTTTTCTTCAGATT
>JAKAAJ010000043.1 GCA_021802365.1 Thermoplasmata archaeon
TTTCTTTCAGCTCTCAAACATATGGGGACATTGAGATCGGAATAGATGATCTCAATGGCAGAACTGTTTTCCTCCCTATTGTTTACGGAGCAGCGAATAATTTCATGGTTATCGGGGAAACCGGGTCAGGCAAATCATTCTTCACTGGAATCATTATAAGAAGAATGATAAAGAACAGTCTAATTGACTGCCTCTATGTATATGATCCTCTGGAAGAGTATGATTTCAGCGACATTAATTCAATCTCCCCGGCTGACATTTTAATATTGCGTAATAAAGGTATGTCGACCAGAGATTTTGCAAGAGAGAGCATGATGAAACTCTACAGCCTCATGACATCTGATCTCAGGAGAAAGGCCATAATAATTGAAGAGGGGCACACCGCGATCTTCGATGACGAATCCAGGAAATATCTGGAGAGCATGGTGAGGCATAGCCGCCACTACAATACTATACTTTTCAACATTACGCAGAATGCAGATGACATGACAAAGGATGAGAATGCTTCCCTGGCATTGAACAGCACACATATATTCATATTCAGAACCAGAAAAATATCCACAAGAGACTATATCGCTCTCAAGATAGATGGATTCACTGCGGTGGAGCCTCAGAATCTCCTGGGGGGCAAAGGTTACCCATACTCAGAGTGTTATTATTCCGATGGAAAATATTGCAGAAGGCTCAGGATATTTGCAGAATAAAGGCTCACGCCCTCTTAGATCTCTCAATTTCCCTGATCTCATCTTTAATTTTGGATTGAACCAATGCAAGTTCGAGAAGGCCAAAAATAACTACAACCACAACGAATGAGTAAAGCCCCACATCTGCCCATGTTCCATAAAGAACCGACCAGACGAAATAGAACCCAACGCCCACGATGAGGAGACCTAGCCCCATAACTCTGCCCCAGAAGTATTTTCTGAACCCGTAGGCGTTCTCCAGACTTTCACTGCTGACAGTCATTAACTCCGGATCATAACTTTCCTGTATTTCAGATTATCGGAAACCGGTGGTGCAAGGGATATTATTTCCCCTCTGAAAACTGGACAGGATTTATTCCCCAAACATTCTTCATCTGTAGATAATAATTAACAGGGAAAGCTATCCCTGATCCAATTAAATTCCCGATAAGAGGGGAGATATTGAAGAAAAACAGTAATGCATACTGAACAGAAAGAGTAACAATATTGCCCAGCAGATTCAGGAGCTCAAATGTAAATAGCCTTATGAGGAACCCCTTCAACGCACCTCCATGATTTCCCTCGTTTCTTGTTGTCCAGTGTTCATTAATAATATACTCTACAAGCACTGCAGTGAAAAAAGAATATGCGTCTATGAGGAATATCAATGAAACTCCGATAAACTCAATTCCAATAAATGTTAGAATTTCAAGCATGATAAATCCTGCGAATCCTGAAATTGAATATTTGAAAGAGCGGAATAAATTGTTCCTTATCAGGTTCCTTATGAAGTCACTTAGAGAATAATCCCCCTTTACGGACATTTATTCCCTGTCCTACACTACAAGATGAAGTGCCCCTGAGGCATAGGTAACAAGAAGATAGGATATAAACCCGAAAAGACCGAAGTAGAAAGTTGCTCTTGCAGTAAGCATATCCAGCATTGACCTTTTTATGTTCTTCCTGTTTGCAGCAATTCTTGAAAGCTGTATTGCCAGAGGAACTGTAAGCATTACGGCAAACAACGGGTATAAGTGCCTCTCAAGGAAATATGCCAGGACAACAAGGGCATATGGAGACCAAATGAGTGTATAATAATAGATCTTTGATCCCTCTTCTCCAAGAACATTTGCAACTGTTCTGACCCCGACTTTCCTGTCGTCGTCCATGTCTCTCCAGTTATTTCCATGCAGGATATTCACCGTTAGAAGGGCAACTGAAAATGATATCAGAAGTATTGGAAGGTTTATTATTCCTCCCTGAAGTACATAAGCGCCAAGGAATATTCCGGGTGACCATGCAACAAAGACAGCAACATCTCCCAGAGCATATTTTTTAAACCCTATTTTTGGGGCACTATATAGAGCACCTGCTACAACGCCTATCAGGATAAATGGCCAAATCTGTGGCCTGGAAATAGCCAGGTATACCCCATCCACAAGAGCAAGCGCGAGCAGTAGATAGGAGACTCCAAGGGCCTTCCTCGGATGTACAAGGTTGTCAACAAAAACTCTTGAACTGGTCAGGGATCTGGGCGTATCGTTCCCTGTCCTGAAATCAAAGTATCCGCTTATGGCATTGAAAGCGCCATGGGCGGCCATAATACCGAGAACTGAAAGAACCAGAAATACTAAATTCAGCCTGACAGCAAGTATGGAACCAATAATCAATGCAATTATGCTCTGCTGAAATGACCATACCCTGAAAAGGCTAAAGATCGGTTGGAAATGCTCTGTCATTTCATCGAGATTTACGTCGGCACTGTATCTCTTCATTTCAACACGCATATCCATTACCCGTATTTCATCAGGGACAAGCCTGGCAAGAAATACGTGCCCGCTATGAGAGAATGCAGCATCTTCAGGAACCTTGTGAAGTAATATCCCCCTCTCTCTCTGCAGATCATCCGGTTCGCCCAAAATTTCAACTCTCCCGGAGCCCTGAACAAAAAGATTCAGTTTATTCTCGTCTATTGCAAAACTTATGTTCGGATTCTCTGTAATGTTCTTTAAAGTGAGACCGCCTTTTTCAATATAGAATAGAAAACCGTGATCCATAGCATAGAAAGTCTTTGTTGTCCATGTTTTGACTCCAGTAGTGGATAAAGTCATGGTTCTGGCTTTCCTGAGCAGCTTGATTACGGCTCTGTCCATATGTTATCTATACTGTATTGGAAAATGATATATAAGAGTGAAGGAAAATTAAATTGACGAGAAATTAATTAGCTTTTCACAATCACGAATGCATGAATATAGCAAAGGGCCTCAAACTTCCACTTTACTTCACCTCCTTTTCTCCGGTTCTGGTCGTATGGTCTTATAACAGATTTCGAGACCCGGTTATGTTCATACTTCTGGTGGCAGTCGTTATGCTGATGCAGGCTGCTCTCAACCTTTCCATGGATTTTTTTGATCACAAGTCAGGGAGAATCCTCAGAAATGATGATACCACATTTCCAATTGGATCTTATCTTATTGAGCGTTCAGGAGTTAAACCGGAGACAGTAAGAATATATTTTGTTGTCTGTGCACTTCTTTCCATCACAGTTGGGCTTTTCATCGTTTTTTATTACCATAAGTATACCTTACTCATCATAGGATTTCTTGCAGTTGCAGTATCACTCATGTACGTTTTGCCTCCATTCCGATTCAATTCCAGGGGATTTGGTGAGGTTTCAACGTTTATGTCCTTTGGAATATTTTCAGTGATCGGATCGGCAATAGCTTTTGATGCCCCTGTTACACTGCAGATAATCCTGATATCTATACTACTTGGCCTTCTTGCTTCAGCAATTCGTTATCTGCATCATCTTCCTGAAGACAGACAGGACGGAGTACGTGTGAGAAAATTCAGGCCCATATATGCTGCTGTACTTTTTCCAGGATTCATTATCCAGGCACTTTTCCCCAGGGAGTTCCTTCTGCTTCTTATTCCCCTTGCGGTATCAGTATTTCATTTCCTTACTCTAAAAAAGGATACAATCGGAATAAGCAGGATGACTAATCAGATAGTCCTGATTCAGGTTCTGACAGCAGTTCTCCTTTCTGCTTATTTTCCGCTGTTTCACTAATATATATCAGATTTTCGGTACCTCTCCCCTTTTCTTTACATCAGTAACATAGACGTCCCTGAACGGCTTTATTCTGGGTAAAGGTATCATGTATCGACCCTCCTTGTCCAGTGGAAAATCAGAATACCTTTCTGGGCCGGAAGGTTTTACAAGAACACTTTTAATGGACCCGGTAACAGTGTCAACAACAAAATTTACTATCATTCCAATGGTCTCACCATCATTGTTGACAAGGGCCTTCTTGATCATGTCAGAGGCAAACTTCTTTCGGGTCATTACGATTTGATTAATACATATATTATAGTTAAATTTTCCCCATCTTTATCATTTGCTTTATGCAATGGGTCAGGAGTGGGGATTTGATATCCCCTCCCATGTCCTGAATCTCGCAAGGAAGAGAGGAAGGGAAGCGAATGAAGCAACAGCTATGAACAGCATGTAGTATTCGGCCGCAGTAATCATGTTAACATGCGATGATAGAATAATGACAGACGCTGAAGATGAGGAGGAGAAAAAGTCCATGAAAACCGGGAGCAGTGATATTCCCAGAGCTAGGGATAGATTGCGTATGGTGTAAAGAGTTCCACTTGCCATAGCCCTGAATTCCCTGCCTGCTGCATCCACACCCAGTGTGGTTGAGACTGCCCAGTATATGGACCCACCAAACCCGGCAATAAAAAGAGGGACCGTCAATATGTACCTGTGAGGGAGTATAAAGGCTGCAACCATTATGCCTATTCCCTGAAGCACCAGCCCTATTACGAGCAGTGATGAACCCCTTCCGCTGCGGTCAAGTAGTGATCCACCAAGTGGATTTGCTATAATTGAAGCCACAGGATATCCAGCAACAAGGATCCCGGCAACGATCGGTGATACCCCCAGGTCGGATTGAAAATAGACACTTAGAACATATATTGTTCCAAAAAACCCTATGCCCTGTAGCCCGGATGCCATTACTATAGGATAATATGAACGGTTCCTGAGCAGTTTTGGTGGAATTAGCGGGTCTCTTCTCTCCGCAAGATAGAAGGGCAGGAACATAAAAGCCCCGGCTATGAGGAAGTAGTAATTGAGAAGTGAAATGCCCATCACAACCAGTATTATGAATACTAAGAATGTGAGAAAATTTGCAGGCCTGAACTTTACGCTTTTGTCCCCTTTGTCTGCGGGGATTCGGCTGATTCCAAGTATAAGCCCTATAATCCCGATTGGCACATTGATCAGGAAAATGTATCGCCAGTCATATGTTACAAGGAAACCTCCAAGTAGTGGCCCAATCAGTGCTCCTACCGACCAGGAAACTGAATTTATTCCTATTGCCTTTCCCCTCTCCTCAAATGGAAATGATTTTAAAAGAATTGGAAAACCCAGTGTACCTAGTATTCCAGCACCAATACCCTCTACTCCCCTGAAGAATATGGCAAATGATATGTCCGGCGATAGAGCTATTATGAGAGAGGATACAGCAAATATGCCGAAACCACTGAGATATATCTTCTTCATTCCAAGGCGGTTCCCGATGGTGCCACTTGGAATCATCATAGCAGTCTGGGTTACAATATACATCACAATTACAAGGGTAAGGAGAGATACTCCTGTTTTGAAGTATTTTGCCATGGCAGGAACTGCCAGGAACACAATTGTTGAGTCTACTGCCGCCATCAGAGACCCGAGTGTGGTAACTGAAAGGACAGAATACTTGTTAGATCCTGAATCCAAAGGAATCAACGCCTTCAGTCATCATATAAAAAATTAGAAATGGAAAGTGTGGATATTCACTGGTAAAGGCCCAGTTCCTCCACTACTTTTCTCTTTTCTGATACAGATTTGCTCAGAGACTCAGAAAGGCCCCTGTAGAACTTCAGAACCTCCTCATCTACTGACGGCCTTATGGATTTCATGGCATCAAGGAAATTCTTCTGGCTTATTTCTGTTGCCTCCGGGTCATCCCTGTATGCCATCATTCCTGCCTCCCTGCACAGGTTTTCCAGATCGGCACCAACATAGCCCTCTGTTTTCTTGGATATATCATTAAGATTAACATCCTTTTTAAGGGGCATATTCTTTGTATGGACCTGCAGTATCTTGAGCCTATTGGCCTCATCAGGCGGAGGTATATAGATCATCTTATCAAATCTCCCAGCCCTTAAGAGGCCGGGGTCAATAATATCTGGCCTGTTTGTGGCAGCAAGGACCACCACTCCCTGCAGTACCTCCACACCATCAAGCGATGTCAGAAGCTGATTGACTATTCTTTCCGTTACACCTGTGTCCCCATACTGGCCTCTTCTTGGAGCTATGGAATCAATCTCATCAAAGAAGACAATGGTCGGTGCAACCTGTTTTGCCTTTTTGAATATCTCCCTCACAGCCTTCTCGCTTTCTCCAACCCACTTGCTCAGGACTTCTGGTCCTTTTACAGAAATGAAATTGGCATTGCTCTCATTGGCAACTGCTTTTGCGAGAAGTGTCTTACCAACACCTGGAGGCCCGTAGAGAAGGAATCCTTTTGCAGCCCTTATTCCAAGCCTCTTGAATACATCAGGCTTAAGGAGCGGCAGCTCAACAGTCTCCCTAAGTTCGCCTTTAACTGATTCCAGGCCACCTATATCTTCCCACGTGATTGTTGGGACTTCAACGGTCACCTCTCTGAGGCTGCTAGGTTCTATGGCCTTCAATGCTTCCCTGAAGTCCTCGTCAGTGACCTGCATTTTTTCAAGCACTTCGGTGGGTATAGGTTTATCCAGATCGATTTCAGGAAGGTACCTTCTCAGTGCATTCATTGCCGATTCCCTGGCCAGGGCAGCCAGATCGGCTCCTACAAATCCATATGTGAGGCTGGCTATTTCATCCAGAAATTCTATCTTTTTATCCTCGTCCATACCGAATGGCATTCCTCTGGTATGTATTGCAAGGATCTCCTTCCTGCCCTTCTTGTCGGGGACACCTATATTTATCTCCCTGTCGAATCTTCCTGGTCTCCTCAGTGCAGGATCCACAGCATCAATACGATTTGTTGCACCAATAACTATGACATGCCCTCTCTCTTTCAGGCCATCCATGAGTGTTAGAAGCTGAGCAACAACTCTTCTCTCGACCTCCCCCTGTACATCCTCTCTCTTTGGAGCTATAGAGTCTATTTCATCAATGAATATGATCGAAGGTTCGGATTCCTCAGCCTTCAGGAATATCTCTCTTAGTTTCTGTTCGCTCTGTCCGTAGTACTTGCTCATTATTTCCGGTCCGTTTATGGAGAAGAAATTGGCACCGGATTCATTTGCAACAGCCCTTGCTATTAGTGTTTTCCCCGTTCCTGGAGGGCCATGAAGGAGGACACCCTTGGGTGGATGTATACCAAGCCTTTCGAATAGTTCTGGATGCTTCAGAGGAAGTTCAATAATTTCCCTTACCCTGCCAAGCTGGTCAGAAAGACCGCCTATATCTTCATAACTGATGCGTGATACATCTTCCAGAACCTCTGATGCAGGTTCCTCCCTGATCTCTATTTTTGTCTCCTCTCCCACTTCAATTGGAACTTTTGGGGGTTGTGACTTCACAACCTTGAAAAGCAGTCCAGAATGTCCAGCCAGTGTAAGGCCAGGAACGCTGATATTGTCACCCTCAAGCATAGGCCTCCTTATCAGTGCTTTCTGGACGAACTCATTAATACCGTCACCGAATTTTAGCCTCTGGTCTTTTCTTATTATAGGAGCCAGGGTTACCCTCTTGGCCTCCTCTGTTCTTACTTTTCTTACCCTTACCTTGTCACCGATAGACGCACTGCAGTTGTTACGCATGACACTGTCGATTCTCACAATACCTTTGTTTTCATCTTCAGGTCTTGCCCTGTAGACTCGCCCGACAGTCTTTCTCTCCTTCTCTATCTCCACGACATCTCCGATTTCGCAATTCAGAGCTATTCTGGATTCTTCATCAAGCCTGACTCTTGACATACCGGGATCTGTGGAGTTAGCCTCCGCAACTCTCAGTAAGATGCCGTCACTGTAAGCCATATTACCGTATTTCTTGATCAGTATTTTAAATTAATTTAATCACGATGTTGGATAAACAGCGAAGCATCGGATTTATCATGAAAAATGGTAAAATTCAAGCTTTGCTGAAATCCAGGATTATTTCTCAACAGGATTTTCCGGGTAAGAAATCCAGTCACTCCAGCTTCCACAATAAACCCGGGGGTCCTTCCCAGCCACCCTCATTGCTACAAAATTAACGCATGCAGTAACGCCGGATCCGCAGTAAAGTATCGGATCTTCTGGCAGATCACTGAATTTCTTTTCAAGGAGGCTTTTATCAAGATAACCTCTATCCCCTATAGATTCCATGAATGGATGGTTTACCGCCCCAGGAATATGGCCGGCGACAGGATCTATGGTTTCGTTTTCTCCTGCATATCTGTCACTGGACCTGCAATCAACAAGTTTTACAGAATCTATATCCTTCTTTAAATGATTGATTTCGATTCTTATATGTTTGTCAGGCCTTATTCGAAGTTCCCCTTTTCGTTTTTTCGGCTCAGTCTTATCGGTTGGATAGCCTAAATTTTCCCAGTTCTGATAGAGTCCATTCAGAACATATGAATTTTCAAAACCTATGTACTGCATCAGGAAATAGAATCTTGCAGCCCCAGACCAGTTATCATCATAAGCCACAACGGTTGAAGTTTCGTTTATACCGAAGCTTTCAAGCTTTTTGGCAAAAAGGTGAATATCAGGCAAGGGGTGCCTCCCGCCGTTCTTTGATATCTGACCTGTCATATCCCTAAGAAGATCAACAAAATACGCCCCTGGGATGTGTCCATTGGAGTATGCACGCTGCCCATAATGCGCATCAAAAAGATTGTATCTGCAGTCAACTATTATCAGTTGAGGGTCTTTCAGGTGATCCTTGAGCCACACCAGTTCCTTCAGTGGTCCGCTACTTGAATTCACATTCTAGTATTTTACCTTGGTTTTTAAGCCTTATCCGCCATATTAAAAAATAACGGCTATATTCCCTTATATGAATACGGAGAACTACTACTCTGATATCACTGAACTCATAGGTTCAACTCCCCTCCTTAAAATTAACAGAATGGCGCCTGCTGGAGGAGCGGAGATTCTTGCCAAACTTGAATGGTACAATATAGGGGGTTCAGTTAAGGACCGGGTAGCCCTTTATATGATTGAGTTCGCCGAGGCTTCCGGAACACTGACTAGAGAGAAGACCATTATAGAGGCCACATCAGGGAATACTGGTATTGCCCTGGCCATGATTGGGGCCCATAAAGGTTATCATGTAACCATAGTTATGTCGGAATCGGCCAGCCAGGAGAGAAAAAAGATAATCAGCGCTTACGGGGCAGACCTTATACTTACCCCAGCAAACAAAGGTACTGCAGGAGCAATAGAACTTAAAAACAGGCTTATAAATGAAAACCCTGAAAAGTATGTTTCAATGGATCAATTCAGGAACCCTGCCAATGTGTTTGCCCATTACCATGGAACAGCCTCGGAAATACTCAGGCAGACTGGGGGGAAAATCGATATGGTGGTCTGTACTGTCGGCACAGGGGGCACATCTAACGGCATTGGGAAAAAGCTTAAGGAGTCTGTTCCAGGAATAAAACTGGTTGGGGTCACTCCTGCACTTGGTGTTGCAATTCAGGGAATAAGAAACCCCAAGGAGCCGAATCCTTCTCAGTGGGTAGACATGTCGCTGTTTGATGCGTTC
>JAKAAJ010000003.1 GCA_021802365.1 Thermoplasmata archaeon
TGTGGCACTTTGTTGAATGCCTCCAGAAATGTCGGAAACTGATTCTCTGTCATGTTGTCATAACCCAGCAACCCAATTGACATAATCAGAGAAAGCATGAATACCTTCCTGATGGATTTCTTCTCTGCCACAAGAGTTTTCAAAGGGTTCTTTGTTGTCTTTCTCTTCTTCCTGGCCAGCTGATATATGTTAGATTCTGGTGTCCTGACAAGCACAGGCAGTATGAGAACAAGTGGAAGTATGGAGACAAGGAACATTATTCTCCAGCCGATTGTATCAAATGAAGCAGTTGTAGCGAATATGAATGAGATCATTAGAAGCCAGGCTGCTCCAATGACATGAGCCCAGCTTCCTCCTGATTCAGCAAAACCAGTAAGGAAACCTCTGTATCTGTCCGGAAAATTTTCTGGACCAAACACAAGACCTCCGGCTATCAGACCTCCAATGAATACCCCTCCTATGAGCCTGAGTCCAATGAAAATTATTGGTGAGTAAATACCAACGCTTGCATAAGTTGGAGTGGCAGCAAGGAGTGCAGTGAATATGGAAGAACCAAGTATGTTGATATAAAGAGACCTTTTTCTGCCTCTGGCATCGGTCTCATGCCCAAATATGGCTGCCCCAATTGGCCTGGTGACAGATCCAGCTGCAAATCCA
This sequence comes from Thermoplasmata archaeon, assembly GCA_021802365.1. The sequence continues at coordinate 658 of JAKAAJ010000003.1, forward strand.
CCCCAGAATATAATAAGTGAGATTCCCAGCGTACTGGATGGATATATGGCCTTAGCAGCCTCCACTGACACAAATGTAAGGGCAACAAAACTCAAAATATCAAAGGTATAGGCAAAGAACGATATGTAGAGACCCTGTGCATGATATCGATCAAGCTTTTCCCCTGGCGGTTGAGATGGATTTGTACTGTTTTCCATTCTTGAGTATAATTAATAGCTATATTTAAGATGTGGTACTTCAAAATTACCAAAATCATAATAATGTGTAATATTGCAGCCCTAATTACTACTGTATGTTTAATCTGTTAACTTCAACCTAAGGCACAAAGTATACACATATGAGACAGTGTATCCTTATTGAAAACCCACCCTAGTAATCGATATAAGCGGTCTTCTGGATGTCTAAATAATTCATTTGTTTGAATTAAATAAAAACCTGTGAAGGGGTTCACAGGAATTGATGGAGAGTTAAATGTTCAAGTTCACACTCAAGTTCTAGAGGCTTCATATAGTGTCTTATTAGTAAGATCGCCTTTCATTCTATATACAATATATCCCAGTATAATAGCAACAACAATAAGTGCGGGGTAAACCGTAAAGACAGCACCAAGGGCCCCTACACTCAGAAGCGATGCAGTAATGTAAGACCCAACGCCTGTTGAGAGACGGTTTCCTACAGCCTGGAACCCGATGGATTTGCCTCTCAAGGAGGTTTCGAATATCTCTGAGCTCCAGACAGTCACTACTGGTATGAACATATTGATTGAGATATTTGTGATTAGAATAAATGCCAATAGAGCATCCGGATATTTGGTTACTCCAAGTATTGAGACATCAAATATAACGGAAATAATGGCCCCTATCAATGCGGTCTTGAATCTCCCTATTCTTTCTATCACAAAGTAAGTTATTGTAGCCCCTATCATAAATGCTAAATTAATTGTTACCGCAGAATATAGATCAGTCTTAACCCCTACTATTCCAAAAGCACTGTATATGATTGAACTTACCCCGACTTCAGAACCAGCCAATAAGTTGGTTAGAAATGCAGCTATACTTATAAGAAGTATCAATGGAATAATCACTTTGCTTTTCTTAATGTTCTTCACCTCAGGTGGTCTATTTTGGAAGGAAGACAGGTCAATTGAGAAGTTTGGATCGATATTTCTCCTAACTATTTCAACTGCCTCATTCACCTTTCCACGTCTTAATAACCATCTTGGAGACTCTGGCACTTTTAGCCGGACTATCAGACCAATTATTGGAGGGATTATACCTGTTATAATGAGAACTTTGTATTCTAAAAGAGAAAATCCCAGTGATAAGTAAAGTCCATAACCCATGAGCCACGCAACGAAACCACCAAAAGGAAGAAATATCCAAAATAAACTGATGAGACCACCTCTCTTGGCTTTTGGAGAGAACTCAGTTAACAAACTAATGGCCGCAGGGAAATCGCCACCAATTGCTAGGCCAACCAATAATCTGAACACAAATAGTTCAGTAAAATTTGATGAAAATGCTTGGCCGATGATGAATATAATCATCATAATTAGGTCTATTACCAGAGCCCTTCTACGGCCAAATATATCGGTAAAATAGCCCCATACGACTGCGCCTATTACAGCTCCTATAGAAAATGCCAGGACAGTCTCAGAAAATAAGACGCCGGATATGTGGAAATTCTTAATTATTGCTGTCGCTGCGGCGTTATATGAAACGAAGGCATAAAAATCAGCAAAGGCGCCTACGGCCACTACTGCTATCATATAATATAATGCCTTTGAGCCTTTTGAGTTATCAATTGTATCCAGAGCAGACTGTGGGACTATTACTTCGTTTACCATTGTGAATATAATAGTTGATTATATTTAATTCTTTCTATTTCCATATGTTTATGGAAATTAAATTCTTTTTTTAAATTGACTTTAGATCTTGATTTACGGTTTTTTTATTCTTTTGTCAATCCCATTATTTGTAATGCGTTCAAAAATCTAAATTTCTAAAATTTAATTGGTCCTCACTGCTCTTAGATAGGGACGAAGATGTAAATTCTGCCTTTATGGTCAATGTTTTCTTCCACCCCCCATCTTTTAGTGAAAGGAAACAATTTAATAGAACCCGTAAGTAACTCAGGAAATAACTCACCATCTTTTGATTAATTTTGTACTTATACCCTTTCCATTTCATTACTTAGACGGTTGCCTTATTTTTGGGAGTTTATAGAATAATAAGCATTAAACTAACTGCCTGATAGCTAAGGTAGACCGTGAACTTGGACATACTTGCTTTTCTCTGTGTCAATAATTATATTTGTTTAATGAAATTAGCAACTGTATTGTTAAATTCTCTAAATCTATCTCTGAAGACATAATGACCTGCCTGGCTTATGGCGTGAAAAATTGTAATTTCCTTATTGGCATTAGAGATAATGCGAAATAAATTTAACCCCCTTTCAACGATAGCTGAAGGATCATTTAATCCCCATAATATTAATGTTGGACATTGGATGGCCCCATTCTTGATAGTCTCGAGAGTGCTTTTTCTTAATTCGTTCATTTCCTCCTTCAAAGCATCCCTCTCGAATCTTAATTTGGCTTCTTTTGTTGTCGCAAGATTAGCTAACTCAAAGGTTTCATTTTTTAGCTCCTCGGACAGATGAGATATGTCATAAGAATTTGCTTTTAATTCTCGCAGCACGCTTTCTCTGGTCTCTACAGTTGGGGCCATAGAATCTAACTCCGCATAAAAGTCCGATGTCCGAGGAGGGATATCAGGTGCGGTCGTCCCACTATCAACCAGGATGAGTTTAGACATCAAATCTGCTCTTTGGAGGCAAATCAGTGTCGCGACAAAACCTCCTCTAGAATGCCCCACAAGAGTAACATCCCTCAATCCCAAAGCTTCTAAAAAGTTAACAGAATGCTCCACGATAGACGGGTAATCTATCTTTCTTGAATCTGGAATTCCAGTGCGTCCCATAGCTAGTCTGTCAAACGCGATTACATGAAAATATTGTGACAAATAGTCAAAATTAAGATCCCAGACCAAGGAGTTATAGAAAGTGCCAGGATTACCGCCATGAATTAGAACTACCGCTTCCCCTGTTCCCTTCTCAAAGTATCTAGTTTGAATTCCATTTACATCAATATATTTTAAATAATCGCTCATCATTTGTTCAAATACCTCTGGAGGGCACCTAATTTGTTTTATCCGAATTTTCTAATCCATTCTGCAGGGTCTTTAGCATAATCTTCATATTCCCCACCAGCACTAATTCCTGGTATTTTAGGAATCCAGTCTTCTTTTAGAATTTCATCGGGGTCCCCATACTTCTTCGCAAGTTCTCTGACCTCTGGATCATCTAAGGCTGTCAATCTACCATTTTCTATGACTTTCAGGGTTTTCTTGTCCTTAGTTGTAATTTCATATGTAGGAAACATTAGATGAACATGAAGGTGCCCATAAATATGTCCATTTAACCCGGCCCATTTTTCGCTTTGCCCATTCCATCTTGTTCCAAAACCCATATGAATTATTCCTGACCTGCTTCTTTCTATTTCGTAGGCCCCACTGCTTAACATTAGAGAATTCACTGGTCTTCTAACTTTTGGGTTAGTACCTATTGCTACTTCCCATAACCAGAATAGCCCCTTATCGGGGAATTCCGGATACTTGATGTTTTCTGTTTTTGCAACAAGTTCTCTCCAAGCTTCCCCATATTTTTCTCCTCCCTTAATATCTTCAATTTTTCCCTGTTCAACTTTCACCGTTATGGGTTTAAATGGTTTTGTTATATGAGATATGGTTCCTTTAACCTCCCCTCTTACATCATCTTCTTCTAGAAGTGGTGGTGTCGGATAACCAAACAGATGACCAAAGTTTGGTCTTGGTCCAAACCCGCCTCTTTCATCCAACGACCTCTCGTAATATTTCTCATCTAAAGTGAACTCTAAGTCTGTGCCCTCTGGGTCTGTCAAACGAACTTTCCCTCCCTTTCCTTCTTTATAGATCATATCCCAGGCTTTTTTATTTATAAGTATGTTTAATTTAGTTGGAAAAACAGCAAATTTTTGCAAGAAAACATCTTTGGTGGCCCAGGGTATTGCCTGAAACTTTCTTGGCGCAAACGGATACAGGATGCCGTTATGGTCCGATTTTGGCATGGGACCACCTCTCCCATGAATCACCATATCATAACCATTTTCCCTAGCGTAGTTAAGTACTCTTTCTTGATAATCATACCATCTTGGATTCTTCCAATATGGCTCATCTCTCATTATTCTTTTAATTTCATCGTCAAATGTAACCTCGTGATCCTCCCCCTCATCTATAACTATGATGTCGACTGAACTGGCACCTTTTTCTTTTAGGGATTTGCTTATTTCATCTACAACTTCCCTTTCGTGCAAGTTGCTGACAGCCATTAGAACCTTGTCACCTTTTGAAATATTTCCATAAGAGACGAATCCTGCCTGATGTCTTCCATGCTCAATGGTAGGTTTCCTTGAAGTGAGATGATCTGCATATCCCTTAAGGGTTGGATTCATCATAAGTTTATATGAAAATTCCAGGGATACTTCGTCATCGGTTATATTCAACCCTGCAATTCCTGCTTCGTCATCAGTGTCACACATAATATTATTAATACCAAATGTTATTTAAACCTTGTCTAATTTTATTTATTTTTAATAACTAATATTACATTATGAGATTACTGTCTAACATTAATAGAGATATTTAATTCACAAAATGAATTTAGTAAGTCATATGATTTCCCAAATCGGGATCTTTATCCAGAGGTCTTTCACATTTTGGATAGGGTCAATTCGAACTGATTTACCTGGTGAAAGTTGACCAAGTGCCTCAATTTCCCGCTATTACTTGGGCAATACGGAATGATAAAGATTCATCGATATTGATGATAAGGTCATGGAATTTGTATTATACTGGGTTTTTGGAAACCTCCATTATGAAACTGGAACTTTGAGACTCAATCTTTTGGTAAAATTCCTTTGAAGAAGAAGGATAATTACTTAATTTAATGAAACTAGTTAAACAAAATTTCAGCAGAGTCTCTTTTAGGTCATCAATAGTCACAGGTTCTCCATATTGTTACATAAAAATTATCCATATTATCACAATTTTGTTCCTGAACGAAGAAAACTTCCATCTAAATCTTTCCTTAATTATAGCATAAACAATTGTCCTTCATCAGGTAGTTACAATTTCATCCTCAGAATAATATAATGGCTCTCCCACATTTGACCATTAACAAAATAACTAAAATTACTATATTTTATATATTTAATTTCACCTAAGCATTACTATGGTATTATTCATAAACAACAAGGAACAGGAGATGGCAATAAATCCAAAGGAGGCAATTGAAGCTTTAGAATCTGGATTGAGGGAATTTGCACAAGGCAAAGGTATCAGAAGACCAAGAATTGATATGTTCATCCCAACTAAGTCTACTGAGGACTATTTTTGTTTCTCTTCTATGGAAGGAGGTATCAGCAATCCCGGATACTATGCTATTAGAATCAAGCCCGACATCATGTCCTGGCGCGTTGTAAATGGAAAAAGAAGGAGAGAAACTTACAACACTGAGCCAGGAAAGTATGGAGGACTTGTTTTTCTTTTTAACGTTGAAAATGCAGCCCTACTGGCAATAATGAATGATGGGTTTATCCAACACTTGCGTGTTGCAGCTACCGCCTCTTTGGGAACGAAGTACCTGTCTAGACCAGACTCAAAAGTCTTAGGCATATTAGGTTCTGGAGGGATGGCTCATTCTTTTGCTAAAGGATTTGCTTCAGTTAGGAAACTAGACCTTGTTAAAATATACAGTCCTAACAAAGCTCATTCAAACGCCTTTGCAGAAGAGATCAGGAGAGATTTAAAGATAGAGGCAGTTGTTGGCACCACTCCAGAAGAGGTGGTCAGAGATTCGGATATTATAGCCTCATGTACCAATTCAATGACTCCTACACTGAGAGGGGAATGGATAAGCCCTGGCACTCATATTTCAATTGTAGCAAGAAGAGAAATAGATGACGACGTGTTAATGCGAGTCGACAGGCTGGGGTTGTTGGTTGATAGACCTCCCCTTTCAATTAAGGGTTTTTTTGACAAAGATTTTGCTATTCGCAATCATGTTATGAGCTATGCTGCAGGAACGGAAGAAGAGAGGAGCAGGATCCCAGTTGTGGAACCGGTATTAGATCTATTTCATGCTTCATACGTAAATTGCATAGATTGGGAATCTGGTAGGACATTTGTCAGAGAAAACCCAAGAGAAATAACTATGCTATCTCATGAATCACATGGAACTGCCTATAGCGATGCAGGAGCCAGTGAAGGTATTCAAGGAATTCAGTTTTCTAGCATTGGTGGGAGAATATATGAACTTGCATTGGAAAATGGACTGGGAAAGGAGATTCCATCAGATATTTTCCTACAAGATTTGCCGACTTAAATTTTCATAGGCCCTTTTCATTGATTAACATAATTTGTTATTTTAATTAAGATTGTTTCGTTCACCATAGAAAAATTTGACGGCAATTTTATTTCGTATATTATTATCCTATTACAACGATATTCATTAACTCATTCATCTTATGGAAGAGATTCAGCTAAGGGTCCACCTCCCGTCCAATTGATTGTGATACCTCTGAAAAACCTCATTCCTGATTTCAGGGCTTGCCTCGCATCTTCCTGGAAAACTATCCTTTCTTTCGTATGGTACAACAGCGAATATTATGCCTCTACTGTTCGTGTATTTTGAAGCCGGGAGGTCTCGGGGCCTCAGGGGATCAACTCCGCTTGCCCATCCCTTTCTGATAATCCCAATTTCTGCAGGATCTGCTCTGCTGCACATTGCCCATAAAACGTCATCCATATCATACGGGTTCACATCCTCATCCACAACCACAACCCATTTTCCCATGTATGCTGCACTTCTCGTCTGAGAGGCCATATATCCTGCTTCAGTGGCATGTCCAGGATACATCTGCTCTATTGATATGTTGATGAACTGCCTCCCCACGCCGAATGAGGGACAGTATACCCCTTTAATTCCAGGTATCCCATTTTTTAAAAGTTCATCATAGATAAGGGCAGATTTCCATATACTCCTCCAGCTGGCATGATCATTGTAGCTTCCTCTGGACATTGCTGAACCAAGCATAATGGCATTATTTCTGTAATACAGAGCATCGACAGAAAGGTATGGTTTTTCCTTTGCATCACTTGCATAGTATCCCGTCCACTCCCCATGGGGACCCTCCAGCCTGGTTCTGTCCGGGTACACAAAACCCTCAACTGCAATTTCGGCGCCAGCAGGTATGGGAAGACCTGTTTTCTTCCCCCTTATAACATTCATTCTTTTCCCCTTTATTGCTCCATAATATTCAAGCTCTGAAACACCTGTAGGAATCTCACTTCCTGCAAGTATATACAGAAGTGGGTCTGGCCCGAATATCAGTACAACGGGCATCGGTTTTCCCTGAGAGAAATACTTCTCCCTGTGTGATGCCCCATGTTTTCCTCTCTCTATATTCAGGCCTATGGTTTTAGAATCGAACAGCTGTGCTCTGTAGGATCCTACGTTTATCTTTCCGTCATCAGGATCGGCAGTTATTACCGCAACACCTGTACCGATGAATCTTCCGCCATCCCTGTCATGCCATAGTGGTGTCGGGAATATATTCAGATCAATACTGTCCCCCTCCATTATGTTTTCAGTGATCTGCCCTTTCTCCACAAAATTGACAGGAAATTTTTCCGACTCTTTTTCCCATGCTGAAGGTTTTCCCTTGAGATTCTGAATTGTTTCACTGATGCTGGGAAACTGGGGGAAACCAAACGTAAGATTGAACAGGCGATAGTTGCCTACAGAATTTGTCAGAACCCTGAACCCATCAAATTCACCTTCCCTGAAATTCTGGAAAAGGAGAGCAGGACCGCTGTTTTTTGCGTTCACCTGAGCAATTGCCGAAAGTTCAAGATTCAGTGATGAACCTTCTATTGTTTTCAGTTCCTGGATTTCCTCAGCCTGAACAATCCAGTCTCTGAGATCTGTCCAATTTTTCATACATGGTTAAGAACCTCTAATAAAATAAGCATTCTTATTTCATTTACGGAACAAATAGCACTTATTTCTCAGAATGTATTTTCGCATTGTAAAGTTTAACCTTTGTCAGGTTTACCATCAATAAATTCAATTAACAAATAAAGTGAACATCCTACAAATAGTTTAAAAGAAATATTATGAGATTACAATGGTAAAGTAAGTTAAGTTATAGACTATGTCAAGTTTAACAAAAAAAATATAACTGATATATTGATATACTTAAGATCATGATGAAATCGGGGAATGCACAGGTACTTGAACCTGCGGACAAAACATCTACTTCAAGCACCAGGAACGTAGGCAAAGCTGTCCGGAGGCTTGAAGATCTTAGAATTATAAGAGGAAAAGGAGGTTATACGGATGACATTGAACTTGGAAACCAGCATTATGCTGCAATACTCTCCAGCCCTTATGCCCATGCTAGAATCAAGAGAATAGATGTGAGTAAGGCAAGAAATCTTCCCGGTGTTGTACTTGTTCTCACCGGGCAGGAGGCAGCGAAAATAACCAGGCCCATGACCTCTAGGGCTGCCACAGTATCTCCAAAGTCCCATTATATTATGGCAAATGAGAAGGTCAGATATATGGGGGAACCTGTAGCTGCTGTCGTAGCCACATCCAGGTACATAGCGCAGGATGCTGTTGATCTCATAGAAGTTGATTATGAACCTCTTCCTGTCATAGCTTCAATTGAGGATGCAATGAAGAAAGATGCCCCGAGAATTTATGAAGAGCTTGATTCAAATGAAATCGTGACAGATCATTTCGAATTTGGAAACCTGAAAAGGGCTTTTCAGGAGGCAGACAGAATAGTGAAGGACAGAATAAGGATACACAGATATGCATCCACTCCTCTGGAAACTTTTGTTGTCAATGCCTTTTATGATCAGACAAGGGATGAACTCCTAGCCTATGCAACGGATCAGCAGCCGGGAAGAACAGTAGGATCAGTATCTGCCTGCCTGGGGATACCTTCTTCAAACATAAGGCTCATTGTCCCTCCAGTTGGCGGCGGATTCGGTTATAAACTTGCTGTTTGGCAGTATGTTGCAATAATCTCACTGCTAAGCATGAAATGCGGAAAACCAGTGAAATGGGTGCAGACCAGAATGGAAAGCCTCTATGCATTCCATCGCCCCAGAGGATATATGGATGCTGAATTTGCTCTCAGGAAAGATGGAAAAATTCTCGGTGTGAAACTTACTGACTGGCAATCAGACGGGAACTGGCCATACGTTTCAGCACTCTATTCACTGATAAAATTTGCAAATATGAGTGGTGTTTATGAGGTCCCGAATCTGCAGTTTGAATATCACTGTGTTGCAACAAACGATCCGCCAGTTGTCCAGGACCGAGGTGTTGGAAAACCATTCATGGCATTTGCATTTGAGAGAATGATGGACCTCTCTGCGAAGGAACTGGGAATTGATAGAGCAAGAATAAGGGAGGTAAACTTTGTGCCTCCAGAGAAAATGCCATATACCACTGCATCAGGCGAGGTGTACGAAAGCGGCAACTATCCACTTGTTTTTAAAAAAGCCCTGGAAATGTCCAGATACAATTACTGGATCAATGAGATTCCAAAGTTGAGGAAAGAAGGGAGATACGTCGGCATAGGTATAGGCTGCGCAATAGAGCCTGGAACCTCAAACCTTGGATACTATTTCCTTTCAAAGGCATCCGAACCAGACTACAATGGAGCGGGGCAGATGTCCACAGTGGAGATAGGCCAGGATGGAATTATCAAGGTCAATATGAATGGTCCGGAGATAGGTACCGGTCATGTAACAACAATAACACAGGTAGTGGGTGATATTTTTGATGTTGACGCAGAAAAGATTCTTGTGGATTCATGGTTTGACAGCGCACACGGACACCTGACATATGCTGGAACTTACTCAAACGCATTCAATGACGTTTACCTGGGAGCAGTAATGACTGCGGCAAAGAGGCTTAGGGACAAGGCACTCAGGATATCAGCATCCTATCTGCATCTTCCTCTGGAATCCCTGTCATTCAGAAACGGAGGAATTTTCAGCGAGGAGGCTGAAAAAGAGGTGCTGACGCTTAAACAGCTTGCCAAGATCTCATATGGTCAGCTGCTTTCATTCCCCAAGGGAGAGGAACCGGGACTGAAGGTTGTTGCTGGATATATAAACCCGACCGCAAAGCCCTTTGTGAGATCTGATTTCAATGTCCAGTTGACACATGCTAATTCGACTCATATTGTGGTTGTTGAAGTCTCAAAGGATACATGGGCCCCCAGGATAATTGATTATGTTATTGTTCATGATGCGGGAAGAGTTCTTAACCCAGGTATTGTGGAAGGTCTCGCAATTGGGTCTACTGCCAGTGGAATAGGGGGTGCCCTATACGAGGAGTTTCTCTTTGATCAGGAAGAGAACAATCTAACCCTTACATTCGGGGACTACATGAAACCGACAGCAATGGAAATACCCGAGATCAGACTTGAGATGCATGAATCACCTGCGCCCAATACTGTTCTAGGAACAAAGGCAGTAGGTGAGGGCGGAGCCATAACATCTCTTGGTGCAGTTGCCAGTGCTGTGGAAAATGCTCTTGAGCCCTTCAATGTGAGAATCAGGTCATTGCCTATAACTCCTGAGAATATCTGGAGAATGATCAAGGACACAGATGAATACAGGAAACTGAAGGGGGCGAACTGAATGTATCCAAAACCTCTAACATACAGAAGAGCCAGGACCCTTGATGAAGCTTTCTCATTTCTTTCAGAAAACGAGGACGCAAGAGTCATAGCAGGTGGACAGAGCATAATGCCAATGCTTAAGCTTCGCATTGCAAGTCCTTCTCTGCTTGTTGACATCGCACCCATCAGGGAACTTCATGAGATTCGGATGGAAGGAAATGAAATCATTATAGGTGCAATGGTTACTCACAGAGAAATCATCGAGAGCAGAGAAATAAAAAGTAATATACCGATGCTTCAGGAAACTGCCAGGCATATTGCCGATGTTCAGATCAGGAACCGTGGAACCCTGGGAGGAAGCATCTGCGAGGCAGACCCCTCTGCAGACTACACACCCACTCTCCTTGTGCTGGATGCCAGAGTTACTCTCAAGTCCGCCAAAGGAGAGAGAACAGTCAGCCTTGATGATTTCCTAGTAGGCCCATTTGAGGTTGACATAAAACAGGGAGAAATCCTGACATCTGTGATCATACCTGTGAACAGGTCTGCTTACTCTGTTGTAAAGTATGCAAGAAGAGCAGCAGATTTCGCCGTGGCTTCAATGGCTGCTCTTGTTGAAAAGAAAACAGACGGCACTGTGAGCGATATCAGAGTGGCAGTTGGTGCCCAGAGTGACAGACCATTGAGGCTCAGGGACCTTGAATCGGAGCTTACAGGGATCAAACCCCAGAAAAGAGATCTGCATTTGGCTGTTGAAAAGGCTGTAGAAGGCCTGGAACCAATTGATGATATCCATGGAAGTGCAGACTACAGGAAAGAGGTAACCTCGAACATACTTAAGGCAAACCTGGGATCATTGATATTCGGAGGTGATTCAAAATGACAGTAGTCAACATAAAAATTAATGGAAAAAAATATTCAGATGACATTGAGGACAGGACGCTTCTTGTTCATTTTATCAGAGACCATGCAAGGCTGAGGGGAACACACATCGGCTGCGATACTGGTCACTGCGGAGCATGCACTGTGCTCCTGAATGACAGACCAGTCAAATCCTGCCAGATCCTGGCAGTTCAGGTGGATGGGGAGAGCATTGAAACCGTTGAGTCTCTGGAGGGAAGTGATGGAAAGCTCAGCATAGAACAGGAAGCATTCAGAGAACATTTCGCCATGCAGTGCGGTTACTGCACCTCTGGATTTCTGATGATGACTCACCATCTCATCAGAGAATATCCTGAGCTGAGCAGGGAGGAGATCAGAGAGAAACTGCATGGAAATTACTGCATGTGCACAGGATACCAGCAGATAGTGGACGCCGTCCAGGATGCCCAGAAACGCCACAATGATAAGAAATCCTGAACCCGTTTCCTATCAATATAAGGAGCTGCTCATTGATCTTAATAAAAATTCAGGATTTCCTGAACTGAGCCAAATTAACTAATTTAGTTTCGAGAAGTACTCAATTCTTTCTGTAAAGGCGTTCAGCATTCCCCTTCAGTATCATGTCAATATTTCCGCTGACTGAAGACGCAAGCAGATTGTGAGATTTCCAGTTTCCCATATTGAAGGGGTAGTCAGTTCCGAAGACCACATTTTCCCTTCCCCATGAATCTATGAGAAGATTCATAGCTTTGCTGTCAAAGAGTACAGTGTCGAAAAGTAAATGACTTAGTGTTTCACTGTCAAAAGATGCACTTCCGGCGTTCTCCTCCCTGACCTCTATTCCCTGTTTGATTCTGGAAATCTGGTACGGAATTGCACCTCCTCCATGGCAGAAAATGAATCTGAGTTTAGGGAATTTCTTCAGAATACCACCCATAATGAGGCTTGTAACTGCCACAGTTGTTTCCGCTATTGTTCCCACTACGATTCCCATGTAATATCTGGAGAGCCGCTCTTTTCCCATGAAATCGTTTGGGTGCACAAATACCGGCAGTCCCTGGCTCTGCAGTTCCTCATATACAGGAAAGAGCCCTTCATCATCAAGGTTACTTCCTGCGATGTTGGTTCCAAACTCGACACCGGACAATTCCAGGTCGGAACTGATTCGCTGTATCTCACCTAATGTTAACTTTGAATCCTGAAGGGGCAATGTTGCGTTTCCACTGAAGTGGATTGGGTCATTTCTGCAAACTTCAGCTATTCCATTGTTCTGTGATACACAGATTTTAAGAGCCTTCTCTGCCGGTAAATCATAGGAGAACAGATGATGTGTTGGTGATAGAATCTGGTGATCTATCCCAAGATCTGCCATTTCCCTGATCCTTGGAGCCTGCCGGAAAAATCCTTCAGGCATAGGGGCAATTACCTTTTTAAGAACTTCAATTCTGTAAAGCCCATCACTTCTTCCACCAGAAACAGTTCCGCCAAACTCTTTTATGGTTGATTCTGGGAGGTAATGTGAGTGGACATCTATATTTTTCATGGAACATTATTAATCATTTTACTATAACTCTTTTGATTTCACAATATATTTATTGCTTCTGCCTTACAAATATAAATATACTAAATTCTTTAATATGTTTATTTAGAAATCTTCTATGAAAATTTAAATTTATAAAAACTCCTTAATTTCCATAGACCTTTACATATTGTTATCTTCAGATATGTTTATCTAAAGTAAACCAATTATCAGGAGGTTACCATGGCCGACAAAATAGTGGAAAAACTGACTTCAGAAGGAATAGACATTACCTTTAATAGAGAGCCCAAAAATGTCACTGAGAAACTAGCCCATAAAACTTCTTTTATAGATACAGGTGGCCTTCTCCCGCCAAACATGCTGAAAGACTCCGGACCTACTATGAAGCTTCTCACATCCGAAGCAACAAGGATTGAACTGTCCAAGAGAAGAGAACCAATGCCCTTCTGGCACAGGAACATGGATTTTGACGAGGTGATTATCTGTATTTCAGGTGAGGCCACCTGGACAACAGAAACAGGGGAATTCCAACTCAAACCGGGAACAATGATACACATCCCCAGAGGTGTTTCTCATACCGTTGTAGCTAAAAAGGGGACAGATTACACGGCTATTGAGATAAAATCAGCGGCTAAACTTGATGTCAACCCGGATCTGCGGAGGGATTGAGATGGCGGAAAACCATGGATTGAAGATTCTTGAAATGATCTCCGGGAAAGCCAGAATTATAGATCTGGAACATGAAAGATTCCCAGGAATGCCTGCTTTTGATCCGGTAAAACCTGCAATGGAATACTTCCTCTACAGACAGCACGAAAATTACTATTCAAGCTCACCTCAAAACAGGAGAAGCAGCTCCTCGGGACTCATTGTAATGACGGACCAGTCAGGTACGCACCTTGATGCACTCTGCCATCAGGCCTATGACATGAAGATGTTTGACGGCACACCAATCAACAGTGAGGTGGAAACCCCATGGGGATTCAATAAACACGATTCTTCAAAAATTCCCCCAATTATAAGGAAAGGTATTCTCATTGACTGTACCGAAATCCTCGGTGATCCTCTTCCGGAAAACCATGAAGTAAGCCTGGAAGAGTTCCAGAAGGTTGCAAAGAAGGAAGGTGTCTCATTCGGGAAGGAGGATGTTATCCTTGTCAGAACAGGATATGGAAAATACTGGAATGATTTCTCAAGATACAGAAATGCCGCTGGCATATCAGGAGAGGTAAGCAAATATCTTTCAGAGAGATGCTTCGCTGTGGGAGCTGATAACCTTGCCTGGGACGTCCCCGGGAAGGTGGACAGAGAAACAGGAGTGATTCAGCCGGGGCATCTTCACCTCATAGCAAAGAACGGCGTTTACATTATGGAGAATCTTTTCCTTGAAGAACTGGCAAAAGCTAAGACATATGAGTTTCTATTCATAGCTCTCCCCCTGAAGATGCGCGGTACCACCGGAACACCAATAAGACCGGTAGCAATTATTTAGGCCTGCTTTTCAAGCAGACCCTGAATATTTTTCAAGCATAAGTCAGGGCGTTCCAGCATCGGATAGTGTCCCAGTCCTTCCATAGTGATCATATGGCTGTTTGGCAGGTATTTGGAAGTGGCAATCAGCATATCCTCTGTGACAACAGGATCCTCAGAGCCTCTCAGGAGATATATTTCAGTTTTGCAGCCGTCAATATCGTGTGAAATGTCAAATGAATTCCATGCCAGGAGGTCGTTGATATAAATATCTCTGTTATTGGAGCTTCTGATCCAGATCAGGTTTTCTATGCTGTTTTTATGGGAAAGTGAGCCGCAGAAATCAAAGGCTCTTTCAACATTTCCAGTTTCGGTTTTCATTATGGTTTCAACCTCAAATGTTTCTGTCCTTGCGGCACCCTCCATCACCAGGGCACGTATAACTCTCTCCGGATGTATGGAACAGATGTCAAGAACTATGTCAGCTCCTATTGAGCAGCCAACAAGTATGGCTCTGTCAATTCCAATCTGATCCATCATTTCAAGAATTGAGAGAGAGTAGAACCTTACATCCACTCTCTTCTTTCTCCACTGCTTCCATGGCCATGATTTACCATGACCTGGAAGGTCCGGCACAATTGCTGTTATACCTTCTGGAAGCAAAGATACAAATTCCTTCCACACCCGTCCATCAGTGCCTGCCGTATGAAGAAAAATAACAGGAGTTCCTGATCCGCTTCTCTCGTAATAGAGTTTAATTCCGTTCACTGTAGTATAATTACCCGTTTCCATAATGGAATATTTCCAATATCTACTTTTGAGTTTCCATTCGTGGAGCAAATTCCGAAAATAATTAATTACCTTAACGCAATTGCAGCGGTAGTTGAATAAAGTGATCCGATGAGAAGAATTGTTATAGCTGTTACCGGCTCAACCGGGGCAGTATATGGAGTGAGGTTGCTGCAGATATGCAGAGAGATTCCTGATATTGAGACCCATCTTGTAGTTTCCTCCGGTGCAGAAGCAACCCTTAGAATTGAGACAAAACTGAAACCGTCTGAACTTGAATCTCTTGCCACCCGATCATATGGCGAATACGATTTTGAAGCTCCAATTGCAAGCGGTTCCTTTGAAACCTCAGGAATGATAGTTGCACCGTGTTCAATGAAAACTCTGTCAAGCATTGCTACCGGATTTGAGAATAATCTGGTGTCAAGGGCAGCTTCTGTGCACCTGAAAGAGAGGAGAAGGCTGGTTCTGCTCACGAGAGAGACCCCTCTGAACCTCATACACATAAGAAATATGCTTCAGGTTACCGAGGCAGGAGGAATAATAATGCCCCCACTTCCCCCACTTTACTTTGAGCTTAATGATTTTTCCAGGATGGTCGACCTCACTGCAGGAAGAGTGCTTGGAATGCTGGGGATTGATACAAAACACAGGCTAGAGTGGGGTGTAGACTAGCTCTTCCAGCCTTTTGCCATTTTCCTTATCTGCCTGAATGTTTCGGTGTAGTTTTTCTGCACACTGGACTGGTCAAATGATGTTACTGATGTGATTCTTGCCTTTTCAGAAAAGTCTCTTGAGACCTCCAGATCTGAAGCCAGAAAGAGAATTTCATCAGAAAAATAGTTTTTTATACTCTCCTGAGGCATCACTTCCGAAATGCACCGGACATATGTGACACCACCCTCAATCTGGAAAATAAAAAGGGACTTCCCATTCTCTTCAAGGTTCATTGAAGTGTGAGAGCCTTTATAAACTGTGAAGAAAAATTCCCCTTCTGAAACAGAACATATCTGATAGGGAGACAGCAATGCAGACCTCGGAGATCCGTCTGTGTCCACAGTTATCAGGAAAACAGCACTGTTAAGGCGATCTTCTTTGTCCGGAGAAATTATGGAAAGAATATTCTCCGGAATCTTCTTTCCCAGATATTCAGACATTGCCACTCAATGTTTCTAACAGGTTAAACTTTCTGACGGAGTTTGCCCAGGCGCTCACCTATTTTGTATACATTGCCACTGACTATATCCTCTGCGTCTTTTCTGAATTCATCCGGCCAGTAACCAAGTTCATAGCCGTACCACGGCTCCACCAGATTCAGTTCAGGCAATTTCAGCTCCTTCCAAATTTTGAGCGCATTCTCCATGTATTCTTTTCTGGGAAGTGATGTTGGAGGATAGGGATATTTGATTGTTGCATCAATCAGTATTCCTGAACTGCCCACTCCTCCTGGAAATTCTTTCTCTTCATGGCTTGCTCCCGGACTGTATGCTGATGGATCAAGACCCGGCATCTTTCCACTGAATATCCTGACATCTCTGGCGGGCTGTACTCTCCAGCCAAGTGCCCATATCACAGCATCCATTGATCTGATGTCAATGTCGTCATCCACAACTATGAAGAACTTCCCCCATCTAAGATCGTAAGCTGCTGCCATATTGAGAACCTGCCATGGGTGGGACTTGTTCTGTTTCTTTATCTTTATAACACACCACTGAGCCTGACTCATTTCATGCCATGCTACATCTATTATGCCGGGGACTTTTGCATCATATTTCAGGAATTTCAGGTACACATTTTCAGAAGAAACCTGCCTGACCTTGCTGCTTTCACTTGGGGGAAACTGGCTCATTATGTGTACAAATACAGGATCCTTTCTCATGGTTACTGCTGTAACGTCTATAACCGGCCTCAACCATACGTCAGTTGCCATATAACCGGTGTATTCGCCAAAGGCATTTCCCGGTTCCATGTATTCCGTGGATATGAGACCCTCTATTATGATGTCTGCATTGGCCGGGGCCTCCATGTCCACTGTTTTGCACTTGACCATATCCACGGGTTCCCCTGCGAATCCTCCGGCAATGTCAAACTCGTCCACACCGTACGGAATTTTAGCTGCTCCCACAAAGAAATACGACGGAGGGCCACCAACAACTATTGCAGCAGGCATTGGTTTTCCAAGTTTCTTCCACTTGTTCCAGTGAATTATGCCCTGGTTTCCTCTGTTTATTTCCCACATCATTTTTCTCTTGCCGAAGAGATGAGCCGAGTAATTTCCAACGTTCCTTATACCAGTTTCAGGGTCTCTGGTAATGATCTGGGTTGATGTCCTGATCTGGCCGCTGAATCCAGGTAGCTCCACAGGTATTGGCAGAGAGTCCAACCCCTTTCCATCTTTATCGAGGTCGTCACCTTTGATCACAATGTCCTGCACCCTGGCACTTTCAACCATTCTGGTTTTCACAGGGCTCAGCTGTGCCTTCTCCCATTTGCCAACAATGGACTCTCTTGTGGGTTCTGCCTTTACACCCAGGGCATACATCCTGAGGGAGGAGGCATAAATGCCTGTCGCAACAGGGATGTCATACTTTCTTCCGCTCACACTTTCAACATTGTTGAATATAAAACCCTTCCTTTTGTCCTCCGGCATTCCCCTGTACTGCAACCTTGAGATGGCCGTTAGCTCCGTCTCCTTCTTCACAGGCCGGTCAATCTCGTACAGGAGATCATTTTCCTTCAGAACTGAAAGGTATTCTCTGAGGTCTCTGTAATAATGTTCCATTTTTTATTAAGAAAACCAAGATATTTAGTTTTTTTTATTCTATCCATTGGTTGAAGTGGTTTAAATGATTTACCTGAAATATCTAAAGGTCAATTTACCTTTATTTCAGCTGCCCGGTTCTTTGCTGAACATAAGCCTGCTCAGATGCTTCAGAATGACCTCTGCCTCTTCCGTACTGCAAATAAGCATGATCTCTCTTCCAAGCCTGTAAATTCTCTCCACAGGATGCCTCTGAATCATGAGATACTGCACAATGAACAGGGAAAGGCCCGGTGCACCTGATGCGTTTTCAGGGAGCCTGATCCTTATACATGCCAGATTCCCATGGTCCACATCCCTTTCCACTATTCTGATGTGCCCCATATCCCGGTATGCTAGAACAAAATTATCCAGTTTCAGGCTTTCAACATTTCCCTCTCTCTCTGAATGCCTATATTCAAGGGTGAGATTTGAACTCCTTAGAAATTCAAGCTGTCTGTCCCAGCCCTCGTCCGGCTTCAGGCCTGAGATCGCCTTCACAATAGAATTCAGTTTCACATCTTTTCCAAGCATTGCATCAACACTTGGTTTGATTCTTCTGGCAAGACTGGTGCTGTTGCATACCCCACTTCTTACCATCAATGCATGGATCGGATTATTTTCCACTATCAGGGAAACAGCATCGTTTATTCTGTTCATGCATCAAAATTGTAAATTGGTATAAAAATCATGTTTTATGATTAAAAAAACGAAATTTCTGAAAAATAGTCATTTTATTGAAAAATAATAGATTCCCACTATTCTGACGGGATCTCTAAATGCATTGTGAAATTTATTTATCTTCTAAGGCATTAGGTCTTTATTTATTAATCTGAATTTGGTAATAAGATATACAAAGCCAATTCATACTATCATTTGAATTGAAAAAGAAAACATTTATAGAGAGCCGTATTTCTCCATTATGAGCGAATCATTTTCCGGGGACGAATACAGGGAATTGCTGAGGAGATATCCAACAGGAGTCACAGTCGTCTCAACATCACTGAATGGCAGGGATTACGGTGCAACCATGAACTCATTTACCACTGTATCCATGAATCCTCCCCTGGTGGCAGTTTTCATAATAAAGGGCAGCCGGACCCTTGATGCAATAGGCAAGAGCAGGAAATTTGTTGTCAGCCTGCTCAGTGGAAATCAGGAAGATGCAGCAGTAGGTTTTTCCAGAGATGGAGACGAAGATAAATTTCTGAAGTTCAGTCGCGGTGTTACTTCAGATGGCATAGCCTATCTCAAAGATTCCATTGGCAGAATTGAATGTGACCTCTATATGGAGGAGGACATTGCAGATCATGCCATGATAATCGGCAGAGTGACAGCAGGCATCATACACAATCAGAACACTTCAATGGTATATTACAGGAGAAAATTCGAAACAACAGGGAAGTGATAATATGAAAAGACTGAAATTCAAAGTCCCCGGCCTGAATGAAACAATTTTTGTCAATGACTATGACCTCTTTATTGCAGGCTTCACCGGTTCAAACAGAGAAAATGTGGAAAAACATCTTCAGGAGTTGAGGGACCAGGGAATTGAGGTTCCGAAAAAGGTCCCCTCTTTCTACAGAGTTCCACCTGAACTAGCTTCGCAGGATAAAATCATCAAAGTAAGAGGAAAGATGACATCAGGCGAAATTGAACCTGTTCTTCTCATATCAGAAGGTTCTTATTATATTACACTTGGAAGCGACCATACGGACAGAGACATTGAGCGAAGGAGCATAGCAGAAAGTAAAGCTTCCTGCCCTAAACCAATCGCGGATGTTGCATTCCCTCTTGAAGATGCTGTTAAGGAATGGGAGAAGATTTCACTCAAATCAGAAACATTTCGCAGTGGTGCCTGGAAACAATACCAGAAGGGAAAGGTAACAGATCTGATTCAGCCTCTGAAACTTGCCGCTATGTTGCAGGAGGAGAATGGGGGAATTCCGCGAAATCTGGTTATGTTTCTAGGAACGGTTCCTATTGAAGGTGGGAAATTCATATTTTCTGAAGGCTTTAGAGGTTCAATGTTCCATGATAATTCCAACTTTTCCGTAAATCTGGAGTACAGGATCGAGGTTGAGGATAAATGAGAACAGGATCTGATTATGAGAATTCCCTCGGAAATAGAAAGGTATACATCAATGGTGAAGTTGTAACAGATGTCACTAAATCCCCTTATTTCAAAGGGATAATAGATACACTGAAGAAGATGTATGATTATTCTTCGGATCCAAATAATCAGATGCAATTCAAAACACCATGGGGTACAACTGGCAACAGGACATTTATGATTCCACAGGACCTGAACGGTCTAAACGAGAGACATCAGGCCATAGCTAAATGGGCTGAAATGTCCATGGGATTCGTGGGCAGGAGCCCTGACCATGTTGGATCTTTTTTTGCAGGCTTTGCGTCAAATCCAGCAGTCTTTGACAGAGGAGCAAAGCCATTCAGTAAGAACGTTATAAGGCACTACAGGAGACTTGTGGACAGTGATCTTTATCTGTCTTACTCCATAATTCCTCCTCAGGTTGACAGATCAAAAAAAGCCCATGAACTTCCTGATTCACATATCCAGGTATCTCTGGTTGAGGAGAGACAGGACGGGATAGTGGTCAGGGGATCCCAGATGCTTGGAACAGGTGCAGCGGTGGCAGATGAACTCTTCGTGAGTTGTATACCACCACTGGGGGAGGGGGATGAAAATTACGCCCTATCCTTTGTTGTCCCGATAGGTGCAAGAGGCTTGAAACTTTATTGCAGGCCACCGTATGGTTTTTACAGAACAAGTGTTTTTGACTATCCAATGTCCACCAGGTTTGATGAAAGCGATGCCATTGTGGTTTTTGATGATGTTTTCATACCCTGGAGTGACGTTTTTGTATTCAGGGATGTTAAGCTACTGCAGGCACAGTTCTTTGAGACACCAGCACATATTTATGGAAACAACCAGGCACAGATCAGGCTTGCAGTTAAACTGCGTTTCATCGCAGGACTGGCAGCAAAAGTTGCAAAGATGAATGGAACAGACAGAATTCAGGGAGTTCTGGAGCGTCTCGGTGAACTTGCCTCCATATCATCTATGGTTGAGGGTATGTGCATTGCATCTGAGGCATCCGGATCGAAGAGGGAATACGGGGCATTTGTGCCCAATCCCAGATATCTTTACGGGCCAATGGGTCTTCAGGCTGAGATATATCCCAGAGCTGTAGGCATACTTAAGGAGCTATCGGGGGCTGGTGTATTACAGCTCCCTTCCACCTTCATGGAAATAGAAAATCCGGAAACAAGAGAGGACATGGAGAGATACGTCGGATCATCCTCAGCTGATACAGTCTCAAGGATCAAACTCTTCAGACTGGTATGGGATATTATTGGTTCTGAATTTGCAGGCAGGCACCTGCAGTACGAGATGTTCTATGCCGGTGCTCCTTACGTCTCTAGAATGTACGCCTACAGGAACTTTGACTATAACTCTGCAATGGCTGATGTTGAGAGATTCATGCAGGAATACGATCTTCACACTTCCATATAGGATGAACATTTAACCAGAATTGAAATGGAGGAGAGATAGAATGCCTAAAAAAGAGATGGAATTTTTTGATGTGAACAGCGTTAAGGCAACACCATGCGCAGGAACTGTGAAGGGATTGAATGAAAGGATTCTTTCCAGCGACCCTGAGACTGGAGTGGCTACCAGGATCCTTATATTCGAACCCGGGACTGACACAACCCCGAATGGTGTCCAGAGACATGACTTCTGGGAAGAAGTATACATCATAGAAGGTGAATTCTTTGATACCACCCTAGGAAAGAGTTTCACCGCAGGAATGTATGCATGTAGGCCGCCCGGAATGCCGCACGGACCATGGATTTCCAGGAAGGGGTGCAGAACCTTTGAGGTAAGGTACAGAATTAAGTAATTACCGTATTCTATTTTTTAATGTTAAGCAAAATGGATTTCTTTATCTATTTTTAACATTTACTGCTAATATGTACATACCGGATGTTATCCCATTGGAGGACAGAGAGAATCTGCTTGGAAAATACAGAAGCCCTAATGGAAGTGCAGAACCGGATCTTGGAAAAAATCCAGCTCTGCTCATCGTGGACATGACCAATGGCTTTGTGATGGATAGGTTCCGAACAGGATTCAGTAAAACCGGAATTCCATGCTCAGCTAATATAAAAAAAATGCTTGATTTGTTCAGGCGGAAAAAGCTGCCTGTCATCTATACAAGAGACATGACTTCTGACCAGGATGTATACAGAATTCATCGTGGAACCTGGAACAACAAGAGTGAGCCTGTTCCAGCTGACCAGAGGACGGATTACAACACAATTTACAGCGAAATTGCCCCTTTAAAGGGAGAACCGGTGATTGAAAAATCCAAACCCAGTGCTTTCTTTGGAACTCCCCTGATCTCTATGCTGAATTATCTCCATGTCACAGGGATAGTTCTTACTGGAATGGTTACCTCTGGATGTGTCAGGGCAACTGCACTGGATGCTTTTTCCTACAACTACACTGTGGCAATTCCTCAAGAATGTGTGGCGGACAGATCAAAAATATCTCATGAAGTAACACTCTTCGATCTGGATCTGAAGTATGCATATGTCCTCTCTTCAAGTGAGATAGCAGGTATACTGAATAGAAGTAATCATTGAGATTTGTTAATATTGCTGGCATTTATATTTACTTTTTATTCGCTAATGGTATTCTATTGATAAACTATATTAAAACAAAAGTCCTATTGACATTATGGAAAATTATGAAGGCCTTAAACAGAAGCTGGCAATGGCCAACAGAATCCTCGTTAATGAGAACCTGACAGAACTTGGGAGAGGGCATGTTGTCTACAAGATTTCTGACAACAGGATTCTCATACCCGGCCATCTGCATGATTATCAGAGATCCATTGCGGACTGCACAGCCTCTGATATAGTAACAATAGATTACGACGGAAAAGTAATTGAGGGAAGATATCCCGAATCGATGCACGAATTCTACTTCTACTCCGCCATGTTCAGACGAAGGCCGGAGTTGAAAGCTGCACTCCATATGCACGCATTCTACAGTAATCTGATTGGAATGTCCGGGGAAGACATGTTGTTTTCCTCAAGAGATTCATTTCTCTTCACAGAGGGCATCGCCGTATATTCAGGCCTGCCATTATTCGTGAATACAGAAAAGATGGGTGAGGAGATGGCGGATCTTCTTGGAAGTAAGGATGTTCTGCTGCATAGAGGTCACGGGGTTTTCATGGTTGGAAGAAGCATTGAAGAAGTCGTAACGAGAGCTGCTGCGCTTGAACGTGCCGCCCGCAAAAGCTATTATCTCAGGGCAATTGGTAAATTTTTGGAGTTCCCGCTTGAGGATATAGAGCGAAGTGAATCAGCTGAGATAAGAGAGGAACTCCAGGAATCAGACTGGGGATATTTCCTTACAAGAGTGGAGAAAAGGGGCACAGTTCTTTGAGTCGTGATCCGGATGTTCACTGCAAAAAATTCATGGAAAAAAGCAGGAAGCGCGCTTCTTGTGATCGACATGCAGGTTGACTTCGTATCAGACGATGGTTATCTGGCGCGAAGTGGCATTGACCTGTCACCTGTAAAGGCAACGGTTGACAGAATAGGCATTTTGATTGGAAAAGCCAGGAAAAAAGGGATACCTGTCGTGTATACCCGAACTGTGCATGAAAAGTTTACCGACTCTTCCGTATGGAAATCAAGAAATAGAGGGAAATCCAATGCTCCCGGGATTTGTGCTTCCGGATCATATGGGACAGAAATTGTTGATGGCCTGAAACCTCTTCCCGGTGAACCGGTGGTTGTGAAACACAGATATGACGCCATGCTGGGAACGGATCTGCCTGTGATTCTTAGAACGCTTGGTGTGGAACGTGTTTTCGTTACTGGAACGCAGACAAATCTCTGTGTGGACTCTACTGCCAGGCAACTGTTCATGAATGACTACGAGACCGTGATTGTTGAGGAGTGTGTCAGTACACCGTATATTGATATGCACGTTCCTTTCCTGAAGAACTTTCATGAAAATTTTGGGGAAGTTTCGCCAATGAGCCGGGTCATTGAATATATGGAGAAGTACTGAATTACTTCTCCAGTATATTCATTTTTATCCTTTTCTTTTCCAGCTCCTTACCTATCTGAAAATGATCTCCATGGAGTACCATCTTTGAGTACCTGTCATACTCGCTTGTCCATTTTTCCAGATCATATCCGTACCACGGGTTCTTCATTACAGGCTCAGGAAATCCAAGTTCCTTCCATATCTTGAGTGCATTCTCCATGTACTCGCGCTTCGGAAGTGAAGTTGGTGGATAGTCTGTCTTTCTCGTTGCATCAAGGAGAAGCGCAGAGCTCTCGAGATAGCCCTTTGGCCCAGTTTCCTCACCAGGATTCGCCGCCGACGGATCAAGATGGGCAGACTTTCCCCTAATTATCTGAATGTCCCTGTGAGGCTGCATCCTGAAACTCAAAGCCCAGTTGACAGAATCAGGGTCAAAAGGATCTATGTCCTCATCCACTGCAATTATCACCTTTCCAATGTCTGAGGCGTATCCTGATGCACAGACAAGAGCTCTCATTGCATCCGTAGGGCCGGTTTTCTTCAGCTGTATGACACAGTACTGCCAGCTTCCGCTTGATTCATGAAAAGCCACTTTCCTTATTCCAGGAAGGCCGCAGTCATCTTTCAGAAACTTTGTGAAAGCACTTCCATATGCAACCTGCCTGAGTTTGCTGCTTTCACTTGGAGGCATCTGGCTAATGATTGTCTGAAATATTGGACTGTCCTTCCTGTGAGTCACAGCTGTCACTTCCATCACAGGGCACCACTGACTTTCCACATCTGCTGCAACATAACCTGTGTATTCCCCGAATGGGGTCTGCTGTTCGAAGTCCTCTACAGAGACCCTGCCTTCAATTATGTATTCCGCTGTTGCCGGCACTACCAGATCGACTGTTTTGCATCGTACAACTTCTATGGGCTCACCGGCTATCCCTCCTGCCACAGCGAACTCATCCATTCCGTAAGGAACCTTGGCTGCTGCCGTATACTGAACGTAGGGGGGACCGCCAATAACAATCGCTGCATCCATGGTCTTACCCCTTTCTGCAGCTTTCTTGAGATGGGTGAACCCGTGGCTTCCTCTGTGTATTTCCCACAGAATCTTCCTTGGTCCGAATACCTGCCCAGAATAGGTACCTGCATTCTGCACGCCTGTTTCCGGATCTTTTGTAACGAATGCAGTTGTGGTTCTTACCTGGCAGCTGTAACCGGGAATCTCGACTGGAAATGGGATATCCATAAGGCCATGCTTCTCCAAATCCTCACCGCTTATTACAACCTCCTGGCATTTTCCGCTGCCTACCAGCTTTGGTTCAATGGGATGACTTATTCCGAATGTGAAGCGATCAGGAACCTCATCAGGTTTGCACTCCATCCCAGTTGCATAAATATCCATGGAACTTGAAAGAACAGCGGTGCAAACTCTTGCATCGAATTTCCTTCCCTTTGAATTATGGACATTTGTGAAGAGAAAGCCTGTTCTCTGTGATTCCGGCATTCCCCTGAACTGCACTCTGACAAGAGGCATCAGCTCAGTTTCTATCTTCGTAGGCCGATCGACAGTTCTAAGCAATCCTTTCTTATCCAGCTCTTTGAGGTAATCCCTCAGATCATGAAACACCATACATCCTTATCCTAAGCAGCAAATAAACATTAACCTGAAAATGTAATCTTCATGGTTAGAAATAGTTATATAAAATTATAAATGAGATTATTTTCATTCTGAAAATATATCAAATTCTCCTTCGTAAGTTTAAATTGAGATCATTTCAGGATCTCCTGAAACTTTACCCTTACCTTTGAATCAGTCTCCCTATCTGCCCTTACCACCTCAGGGAAGGTGCCTTTAATGATCTTCTCCATGGGCTTTACTGCCATTATGATGGCCCTTGAACTTGTGTATTCAAGAATATCCTTTCCCTCAGTATGGACGGAGATCGGATCAAGCGGGGTTCCCATTGTGCTTCTGATTATGTCGATGCCCGTGGCAGGGTCGTTCCTGCTACACATAGCCCATATAACATCATGAATATTGGAAGGATCGATATCCTCATCGACCACCACAGTGTATCTTCCAGAAACAGCCCCAGGCCTGCACTGCGATGCAACATGTCCTGCCATCACAGCATGTCCTCCGAACATCTGTCTGATTGAAACTACGGTGAACGCTCTGGAATAACCTTCCTCATGGCACCATACCCCTTTTACTCCTGAAATACCGGCACTTTCAAGTGTGTTCCATATTAGAGAGGCCCTGATTGGGCACCTGAAGTATGAATAGTCGTATGGGGGTTTCCCTGCACAGGTACCCAGGAGTATGGGGTCCTTTCTCATATACAGAGCCTCTATGTGCAGTACCGGATTCCTCATCTTTCCTCCGGCATAGTAGCCCATAAACTCGCCAAGTGGGCCTTCGTCTGTCATCTCTGAATCTATGTAACCCTCAATTGCTATCTCTGAATCGGCAGGGATAGGAAGACCGGTGACTGGCCCTCTCACAACCTTTACCGGTTCTCCCCTGACAGCACCAAGATAGTTGTATTCGGATACACCTTCCGGTACCTCATTTGCGGAAAACAGGTTCAGGCCAGGATTGTGTCCGAATGATGCCGCAATTGGGACTCTCCCCTCCTTCCTTAACCACCTCTCAACATGGTTTCTTCCATGTCTTGAAGCTTCCATAAGAATAGCAAGGTGATTTCTGTCCTTCACCATTATTCTGTAAGTACCCACATTTACCCAACCGTTGTCGGGATCCCTTGTGATCACTGCATCCATTGTTCCGATATATCTTCCACCATCCTCGCTGAACCACTTTGGGACAGGTATTTTTGTAACATCTACTTCATCACCCTTCATAGTGGTCTCGAATAATGGGGAATCAGAAACAAACTCCGGATCAAATGATGACTGCCTGGAGGAAGTCTGGCTCAACCTTTTTCGTATTTCAGACGTGAGGGCCATATCGTCAAAATTTCCTGACATTCCAAGGGCTTCTGCAACTCTGTTGGCATCA
The DNA here is from genome assembly GCA_021802365.1 of Thermoplasmata archaeon. The sequence goes on from JAKAAJ010000003.1 coordinate 28,053, forward strand.
AGCAGAGAACCGGTGAGCACCCTCATTCCTGACGGATAACCTGTAATGTCATCAAACAGGAGAGTGTACTTTTTCATCTTTGCGTTGGCATCGGTAAGTGCTCCAATCTCCAGGTTCCAGTCAGCCCCGGATACCTTTCGCAGGAGCCCCCTTGAATCTATCTTCTCTATGAATGAACGGAGACTGTATTGTTCTGTTTTCATGTTATCTGTTTTCCATACCATTTTCAGCTTAAAATGTTTTCTTGTTTTGAAGTTAATTACTTCACCAATATTGCATTACATTGTTTGTATAGAAAATGTATTTTATTTTAAAAATTGAAGGACAAACAGTTAATGATTTAACACAATAACATTTACATTTTCAATTAAGATTATTAGGGGATTATAATTCTGTTACAGGAGAATAAATGCAGAAGATAAACGGCCATGACATGAATAACCTGCAGAAAGTATGGAAGAATGATACTCCATTCATAGGTGAAATTGAAGAGGATGAAGAAATAATGCTGGAAATTCCTGATTCCTCTACGGACCAGGTCAAGCTGGAGACAGTGAGCGAAGACCTTGCAAATATGGATTCATCCCTTATGGACGCGTCAGTGGGGCCATTAAATGTCAGAGGCGCTAAGCCGGGGGATCTCATTGAGGTAAGTATCCATTCAATTGAAACAGGAAACTGGGGATTCAGCACACTGTCTGAGGACTTCGGCCTTCTTAAAGGTAGATTCAGGTCCACCATATTTCACTGGAAAATAGAAAACGGCTTTGCCATTCCTGACGGAAATTTCCTGAAGGGTGTGAAGATACCTATATCCCCATTTCTTGGGGTTATAGCAACACTACCTTCATCGGGTAGGTATGGTATGATTCCACCTCAGCATTTCGGAGGTAACATGGATAACAGGCTTAATGGAGCTGGTTCAAAAATATTGCTGCCTGTAAACGTGGATGGGGCAGGCCTATCCTTTGGAGATCCCCATGCCTGTCAGGGAGACGGAGAAGTATGCGGGACTGCTGTTGAAACAAGTGCTAAGGTAAGGGTTTCTGTGAGAATAATCCGGGGAACTAACATAACTGCACCAGTAACAATCTCAACTGAGCGTCCCCTTGGAAGAGTTATCTGCACAACAGGAATTGCCCCCGATCTAAGATCTGCCTCTGTTGATGCGGTCGAGGCCATGATTTCCTACCTGGAAACTCTCGGGTTCAGGGAAGATGAGTCTTACCTTCTCTGCAGCGTTGCCTGTCATCTGCGGATAAGTGAGATTGTTGATGAACCAAACTATGTTGTTTCAATGCTTCTTCCTGAAGAGATATTGAAAAATGTTAAGGATTAAAGGTTGCCCTCAATGAAATTGACAAGTTCCTGATTGTATCCTCTGCGATCCTCCCACATGGACAGATGGGAACAGTTTTCGAAAACCTTCAGGCGTGATCCTTTGATACCCTGATTGATAACGCTGGCAACCATTGGCGTTACTTCATCGTATTGGCCCACAGTGATGAGAGTTGGAACCTTAATCCTGCCTATATCTGAGGTTATGTCCCAGTCCTTTATTGTTCCGGTTATGGTAAATTCATTTGGTCCATTCATAATTCTGTATACATTTCTATTTTCTCCGTATTCCAGAGACCTGATAACATCCTCGGGGTATTCATCCATCCTTAGAAGGTGCTTTCTGTAAAATAACTGAGCTGCTTTCTGATATTCAGGGTTGCTGAAATCCCCTGCGTCCCCATACTTATGGATTGCATCTCTTGCCCATGGCTCCAGTTCTTCAATAAGCCTCTGCATCTCCCTGACAGCAAGAGGTACTGACGACAATCCGCCAGTTATGATAAGACCCTTCAGGCTGTCCTGATATTTCAAAGCGTAGGCCAGTGCCAGCGCCCCTCCATATGATGAACCCATGAGAAAGAATTTCCTCTTCCCGATTATGTCCATGGCAAGTTCATGTGCCTCCTCCACTCCATAATCAATCGTGAAATTTTCCCTGCTCAGCGGTTCTTGTGAACGGCCGCATCCGAACTGATCATAGAACAGCACAGATATCCCATTTTCTGCAATATCCGACAGAGGTAAGAGATAATCATGTGACATTCCAGGGCCACCATGCATTGTCATCATTACAGCTTTTTCATTTACAGCCCTGAAAAGCTTGTAATATATCTTAATACCTCTTATCTTTCTGAATCCTTCCTCTGTTGCAAATGAAGACACTTTTACCTCACCATAAACTCATTAGCCCATACCTGTGGAATTTAAAAATTGTTTGTGGGTTTATTCCTGCCCTCCCACAAGCCCTTCGTACTTCTTGTCCAGGACGTAACTCTTCTTCCTTGCGAAAGACAAAACTATACCGACCACAACCCAGACCAGGAAAATCACTGAACCTATGATCACAGTCGAGCTTATTGATATGAATGTCCCGTAGAAAACAAACCCCAGTATAACTATTGCTACAATTGGGAGCAGTAGGTTCAGAGCACCCCATTTCCTTGTTTCCCTCTTGTTGAGGGCAGGAAGAGCAGCGTTTGCTATTGCGTGTACAAGCAGTGCAGGTAATGTTGAAACTATTCCCGTCACAAGGAATATGTTGAAACCTCCACCTCCAAGTGCGACCGTCCCTACAGCAGCAATCAGGAAAGCCCCGATCCCCATAACAGCGGCAGAAACATGAGGTGTCTGGTGTTTGTGGTGTATACGCGACATTGCACTGGGAAGGATATTGTTTCTGGCCAGTGCCATAGAAACTCTTGAGGAGCTGTTGAAGAACACTGCTATATCGGTCAGTATGCTGTTTATATAGAACACAGTTATTATTATGGCCCCTATAAGTCCTAGGTCACTCTTCGTCAGTATTATACCAGGGACAAGGTTTGTTGCGTACGTGGACATATTCAGTGGACCCCATCCAACAGTGAAAGCATAGGCTGCAAATACGAAGAATACTCCCAGTATGAGTGCGGAAATGACTATTGTATTGCCAACCATCTTCTTCCCATTCTTGGCCTCCTCCCCCAGTGGAGTCATGGTCCCGAATCCGGAGAATGAAGTGTACATGAAAAGAACACCGAGCATCACTCCACTAATTCCACCTGATGCGAATTTCGGCGTGAACACCTGTACCGTGTTTATGGCAGGATGCTCAAGTACTATTGCAAGGCCTATTGCTATGACAACCAGTATTTCCATGGTTCCCATAACCATGGCATACTTCAGAGACTGTTTTATTCCCACAACTGAGACAAAATATCCAAATAGCATTGTACCCGCCAGAAGGGGGAGCCATGTATAGGATGGTATGTTTATTCCAAATACCTCGGATAGCAATGCCGGGACAAATACCGATATGCTCAGGGCAATGAAAGCCATTGCAAAAATCTGATAAAGAATGTACATCCATCCAGTGAATGCCCCGACAACCGGTCCAAATGCCACCTTAGTGTAGTCATAATAACCGCCGGCACCAGCCATCCTGGAAGATATTCTCTTTATGATGTAAGCGTTAAGCACTACAACGAAGAAAGCTATCAGCGCGGACAGTGGTAAAGCTCCAAGGGCATATCCAGCAGCTCCGGTCATTGTCGCAACTGCAGCACCTGCCGGTGCAGAAGCTGCAATTCCCTGAAAGAGTGTTTCACCTCTGTTCAGTACTCCCTGTTTGAGTTCAATGCTACTCATTAGCGTGCTATAGAATGCCATTCTATATAATACTTACTCTAAAATAAGCAGATTAGTTAAGTCCAGAGGCCTAGGTAGTTCTAAATAAATATCTACTTCATGCAAACTATTTCATAAAATAATGAGGAAGTCCTTATTACTCAAATTTTAACTAATGGCCAGATACACCTTTAGGTTCCGGATTGACCTGATTCTGGAAAAGAATAATAAAACATAATTCCGTATTCTTTGTGTGATAATTCATAATGGGATCTGATGGTCTGGGAAACACAAGGGAACAGGAAAACAATGTACTGTATATTTTAAGGCTGCTTGTGAACAGCCAGTCAATAATAGGATTCAGATGGTCTGCGGTCTATAAATTCATAGAAGAAGTTACCGGTTTCAGGAAAGAACAGGTAAAATCCATCATTAAAGGTTATGGAATAACAGTGAGCAACGGGGACCTTGATAGATTTCAGGTTTATGGCATATTCTCTGTTCTTCCTGATGAAAATGGAAGGAAGTTGCTATTCTCAAGGATCATAGAAATTCTTCAGTCCGATAAACTTGCAGAGGAGATCACGCTCTCATTGAGTTTGAATTACGGTTTCTCAAAGGCCATAATCGGTATACTTGTTCTCAGGAATACAAGGATCGGGAAAATGATACAGGAGTCCCCTCTTATTGCTTTATGCTCATCTGACCCTTTCCTTGAGAGCGAAGAGTTTAACCAGTTCAGCAGAGAAAATGTGAGCAGGATCGACCTTGATGGTAGGGAAATGGAGAAGTATCTAAGCAGAAGGTGGTTTGTAGATCTGGTTGAAATACTGAATGAAGGATTCTACGGAACGGATTCTTTCTCTATACTTCAGGAGGTACAGAAAAACTGGAAGGACGAAGATATTGAAGGTCTGGAGGAAGTGATGAATTCAGGTCTTTTCCTTAAGATGCTTGCCAGAAGAAGCGAAATGCTCCTGGATAAAAATATCTCAGAATCCCTGACAATCAAGAAATCATCTCAGAAAAGGAGCAGAACACTCAGGTCTTTCTATCACTGGCTTGGTATAGGAAACGACTTTACCCTTGGTCTTGAATTCCTTGTTGGCAGCATAGAATTCCTTCCACGTATGAATGAGATTGATGGCGTAATACTGTTCATAATAGGAAGCATTCAGCTTACTGGAAGGGCAGTCATAACCATTGTGTCCGATGCACATCTTAGCTCAAGAGAGAGAAAGTTGAGGAGGGAAATGTAAGGCTTAACTGGAAATGTAGGCCTTCAGGATTCTTACCTCCTTTAGGGGCCTGTCATTCCTGTCTCTCTTGGTTTTGCTTATTCTGTCTGCCACCTCCATTCCTTCCTTTACCTTTCCAAAAACAGGATGCTTCCTGTCAAGGAAATTGTTATTAACAACATTTATAAAAAACTGGCTTCCACCTGTGTTTGGACCAGCATTTGCCATGGAAATGGTTCCGCGGTCATTTCTGTTATTCTTAGTGAATTCATCTTTTATTGTGTACCCTGGTCCACCCATACCTGTGCCCGTGGGATCCCCGCCCTGAATCATGAAATCCGGAATTACACGGTGAAAAATCACATTATTGTAGAATCCTTTCTCAACAAGTTTTCTAAAATTGCCTGCTGTTACCGGCATTTCTTTCTCAAAGAGCTCTATTGTTATCTTTCCCTCTGTAGTTTCAAGAGTTACTTCAGTCATGATTTTCTTTAGTTCATTGTGCAGGATTACCTAAATATTCCTATTTTAAAACATATTTGATTGAATGGTCACCTGAGTTGAAGGTTAACATTTATATGTTAGATATATCTCACCATTGGAGGAATAATGACATTATTGTCGAATAATAATGTTTGGAGATGGGAATTAGACAGCCAGTACGGTGCAAGAGAATATTTCAGGGAATCCAAAGCTGACATAGATTGCCGGAGGTATAGTCTCAATGGATTATGATACTATGAAGCAGGGCACACAGAGGTACGAGACGAAAGCTTTTGCCGATCTTAATCAGAATGAGAGAAAGATACTGAGCAGACAGCAGAAGATTATTGTAACGTGGAGTATCATTGCCTCCTTCACATACGCGCTAATCTGGTACTGGGTGCCATCTGTTGACAGCTTCATTCAGAAACAGTTTTCGCTTTCAACCTTCGATGTCGGACTCCTGATATCATCGTTTGGGGCAGCTTTCATTGTCACTAACTTCATGTGGGGCCACCTCAATGATCGATTCAGGCCAAACAGAGTTGTGACCATTGGCCTCATAATAGCGGGGATAACCACTTTCCTTTTCCAGTATGTTACAAGTTTTCCGGAAATGATTGCTCTCAGGGTACTTGAGGGGGTGTTCAACGGGGCTGCATGGTCAGGCATAGTCAAGACAGTGCAGCTATGGTTCCCTATTGAAAAAAGGTCCAGGTACCTTGGAGTGTTCATAGCAGTATACAGCTGGGCAATATCACTGGACCTGCTGGCCGGCATAGACATTTCCATAACACATGGCTGGGCGATGTGGGCACTGATCGTGGGAATACTTGGAATAATAGCTGGTGTCCTCACATTCTTTATGGCAAAGCCCTACGGCCCCATGGTTGGCCTTCCATTGATAGACTGGGGAGATGTTCCGCCTGCCAAAAACATGAAGGTATCTGAGGTTGCGAAGTCTCTCTTCAGGTACAGATGGATGGCTCTGGCAATTCTTGCCGGATTTGTGGTGATCGGCGGTGCAAATATAATATCTGGATTCTATCTTCAGCAGGTTCTTCCAAAGCT
>JAKAAJ010000004.1 GCA_021802365.1 Thermoplasmata archaeon
ACTTCTCCTCACCAACATAATTCTCAATCATTCTCAATATGCTGGCACCCTTTCCATAGGATATCTCATCGAATATCTGTGCAACCTCATCAGGATTCCTCACATCAGCATCAATGGGGTGGGTATTAACAAGAGAATCCCCATTCAGAGCACCGGCGGTTTCTGACTGTATGAACCTATTCATGAACTCCCACTCCCCATGTGTTCTGTCCACCATCTTGAAGGCCATAAAAGTGGCAAAGCTCTCGTTCAGCCAGAGATCATTCCACCATTTCATGGTAACAAGGTTTCCGAACCACTGGTGTGCAAGCTCGTGGGCAATCACCTCAGATACTGTCTGTTTGACTGATGTGCTTGTCTCTTTATTCAACATAAGAAGGACTTCCCTGAATGTAATGGCCCCCCAGTTCTCCATGGCTCCAGCCGCAAATTCTGGTACTGCAATCAGATGTACCTTTGGCAGCACATATTTAACGCCAAAATAATTCTCATATTCTCCAATAAATGAAATTGCCTCTCTAATTGGGACATCACTGGAATTAAGCAATCCCCTCGGGGCGGCAAGAATACATTCATATCCACTGGCCTTGATAGATCTTTCCTCAAGGTGGCCTATCCCTATGTATATGAGGTAGGTGGACATTGGTGGGGTCTGGTGAAACCTTACAAGTGTTTTTCCATTCTCCAATTGTGTGACCGAAGACTGTGGCATATTGGAAATGGCATCCAGACCATGGTCAATGGTAAGATTCAGTGAAAACTTTGCCTTGTATGCAGGATGATCCACACAGGGGAAGAGAAATCTGGCACCAGTGGATTCAAACTGAGTGCTGAGCATGTATTCACCCTTGGAGTATCTTGCAATATAAAGCCCCTGAAGTGACTCACTGACCCTCCCTCTAAAACTGATCTGTATATCCAAATCTCCAGAGAACTCCTTCTGAAGATGAAGAGTTTGAGTCTTCTCATCAGTTGAAAACTTGATTTCCTCATTACCAAGACGAACGGATTCTATCTCAAGTTCTGCTGAATTAAGGCTTAGTTTCTCTCTATCGGATTTGAATTTAATTGTTTCTTTGCCCTTAAAAGTAAGCTGCTTGAAGTCCACATCAAGATCAAGTATGTACTCATCAATCTTCATGGGTTCTTGATATTGCAAGTTCTATTATTACTTTGTATTAATCGGCAAACAGGCCGGTTCCATACTATTTAGCGAAATTGAGCTGGAAACGCCATGGGAAATTCGTCCAGCCGGTCAGGATCGATCAAGGTATATTTCCCACAAAAGGATACGCAGAAAATGATAACGAGAATTATAAAGGTGGATCAGGATAATCCATCTCCGGAAGCGGTGCAGGAAGGTTCATCTGTCCTGAAAAAAGGTGGACTGGTCGTTTTCCCCACTGAGACCGTATATGGTATAGGCTGCAATGCCTTTTCAGCAGAATCCGCACTCAGAATTTTCTCTGTAAAAAAGAGACCAGCTGACAATCCTCTTATCGTGCATATCAGCAATATGGACATGCTTCATAAAATTACAAGGGCTGTGCCGAAAATGGTGGAGGAGGGATGGAGGAAGTTCTGGCCTGGCCCGCTGACCATCATTTTTGATGCTTCTCCTCTTATTCCAGCAGAGGTCACAGGCGGGCTGGATACTGTTGCAGTGCGAATGCCTTCTAACAAACTGGCCAGCTCCATTATAGAGGTAAGCGGGCTGCCTGTAGCAGCACCAAGCGCTAACATATCAACAAGGCCGAGTATCACATCATCAGAGTATGCTATTCAGGAATTCAGTGGCTCGGTGGATCTCATATATGATGCAGGAGCATGCTCTTTGGGGCTTGAATCAACCGTAATAGACATCCGGAGACAGAAGCCTGTAGTTCTGAGGGCAGGCGCTATGAATGCTGAAGATGTTTCTTCAATTTTCGGAGAAGTTGTCATAGATGACATTGCCAGAGGCATAGCATATTCAGAAAATCCTATCTCTCCAGGAACGAAGTATAAACATTACTCCCCAACGAAACCTCTTGTTATGATTCAGGATGATTCCCTATATAGGAGATTATTCAGAAAATACAGCATGGACAGAAGATTTCTATTCATCGGCCTGGACCAGATGATTGAAAGAAATGGAGAAAACATAATTTCTCTTGGAAGTTCAAATAATCTTAAAGAAGCGGCAAAAAAGCTCTTCAGTTCATTCAGGGAAATAGATCGATCAAAATGCCTTGCCGGAGTGATACATTCATTTCCTGAAGAGAAGGAGGGACTGGCAATAATGAATCGCATAAGAAAAGCATCCATGCTGGTGGTTAGAACAGAGTCAGATTTCGACAGATTTGTTGAATCACTTTAATAAGGTAAAAGACAATGCTTCAACGATGCCACTAGTAGCAGTCATAATGGGTTCAAGCTCGGACTGGGAGACCATGAGGGAAGCAGCTTCAACTCTTTCCGAGATGGGGATTGAATATGAAAAAAAGATAGTTTCTGCCCACAGGACTCCCGGCCTGATGTATAGTTTTGCAAAGGAAGCTGAATCGAGGGGAATCGAAGTAATCATAGCTGGAGCCGGTGGGGCTGCACATCTTCCAGGAATGACAGCATCCCTGACATCCCTTCCTGTTATTGGCGTTCCGGTAAAGTCTAGAAGTCTTAACGGGCTTGACTCACTTCTATCTATTGTACAGATGCCATCAGGAATCCCTGTGGCCACAGTTGCAATAAACGGCGCAAAAAATGCAGCAATTCTGGCGGCCAGGATTCTTGGAATAAAACATCCAGAAATTGCCGAAAGAGTCAAGGCTATGATGCAAAACCAGGAAGAGAAGGTTCTGAAGGAGAAAATAGAATAATCCTTTTAAACAGACTCAGGTGTGAAAATGAATATAGGGATCATAGGAGGTGGACAGCTTGGGAGGATGCTTGTCATGGAGGGCAGGAAACTTGGATTCAATTTCTGCGTTATTGACAGCACTGCTAAATCACCTGCCGGGAGAATTTCTGACTCCAGTTTTTCCTATGATCAGTACAGGGATTTCATAGAACAAAGTGAAGTAATAACTTTTGAGTTTGAGCATATTGACAGCAGGGTTCTGGATGCAGCCGAATCTTCCGGCAAACTTTTTCCTGGAAAAAATTCAATAATGCTCAAAAGAGATCGTGCGGATGAGAAGAATTTCCTGAAAGGAATTGGTGTGCCTACTGCAGAATATATAGTGGCTGAAAACAGGAAGGAACTTTCAGAGGCAGTAAAGTTATTCGATCACTCAGTTCTGAAAAGTGCCTCTGGAGGTTACGATGGAAAGGGGCAGTACAGAGTTAGCGCAAATGACCAGCTCAGTGGCATACCGGACCAGAAGTATGTTGTTGAACAGAAGATAGATTTTGATTATGAGGCTTCCGCAATTTTTGTTTCAGATAAAAAGGGTAAAGTGGTGATGTTTACTCCATCCTACAACCTAAACAGAAAGGGCATACTTCTTCTCAACAGGGCTCCAATAGACGATCCAGGGTTCAGGGACATAGGGGAACGGATTATACGCGGCCTCAGATATGTGGGTGCAATGGGAATAGAATTTTTTGTAGTCAATGGAAAGCCTATGGTAAACGAGATAGCTCCAAGGGTGCATAACACAGGCCATCATACACTTCTGGGAAGCACAATGTCACAGTTTGAGGCACACCTGAGGGCGATAACTGGCCTTCCTCTGACTGAGCCGGAGTTACTCTCACCAAGCGGAATTGTTAACCTCATAGGAAAAGAGCTTGACAGTAAAGCAAGATCAGAAATACTTTCCATTCCTGGAACCGTGATCTACTGGTACTGTAAAGATTCAGCAAGAAAAGGAAGAAAACTTGGCCACGTGAACATTGCCGCAGCTGATGAGGCGAGCCTGAAAAAAAGGATGGATAATGTTATCAGAGCTTATTACGGAGATGATCCCGACAGATATCTCTGATATCAGAGAAGGAGTACTGCCTGAACACCTGGTATTTTACGAATCTCAGACAGGAGCCTGGATGGTATCTGGCCGTCTGTCACTATTGTTGCCTTTGGGCTCTCGGATAGTTCTGGATCATCTACAAGAACCTGCCTTATGCTTATTCCCTCTTCACTGAATATCCTGGACACCCCTGCGATTATTCCAGGCTTAGTGGCTGATTCCGGGAGTATCTGTATGACACCCATACCAAGGTGTGTGCTAACTTTACCGAAGTCAGGAACAGGCGTTATGTTAGCGAAAAAAACTGCCAGCTTCTCATCCTGGACTATCTTGTCCAGGGCATCAAGTACGGCCCTCCTGTCTATGTCTAGAGAAGATGCAATGGCTGAAGCCTTGACCTCAACATCCGAGCAGTATATCCTTGGGACACCTTCGAAATCTCTCCTCACGGATAGCCCAAGACTTATCAGTTTCACCAGGACTTTCTGCTGTGAAGGGTATTTTTTGAAGCTCTCGTTGATATACTGCCACATTTGAATTCCTATACTCCGTCCGTAACTCCATCCTCTGATATCTGAACTACTGTCTCTCCCTCAGGTAGGTATGGGGAATCAATCAATCGCGCAATTCTCTTTCCACCCTTGCTCTTCCTGAGATAAACCCTGAAAGTGGCGGTATGACCCACAATATTTCCACCAATTGGTGCAGTGGGATCTCCAAAGAAAACATCAGGTCTGGCTGAAACCTGGTTGGTTACAGCAATTACCGAGTTGTTGATTGTTGAAAATTTCAGCAGATCATGCATGTGCCTGTTCAGGAGCTGCTGTCTCTCTGAAAGAGAACCCCTGCCCATATATTCAGATCTGAAGTGGGATGTTAGTGAATCCACTATAAGCAGTCGGATCGGGAATTCCTTTGCCATCTCTGAAGCTCTCTCCGCAAGGAGTATTTGATGGTGTGAATTATAGGCCCTTGCCACATGGATCCTTTTGAGGACCTCATCTGGATCCGCCCCTCTGAATTTTGACATCTGAATTATTCTCTCAGGTCTGAAAGTGTTTTCTGTGTCGATAATAAGAACATCAGAATTGAAGCCGCCCTCCTCTATGGCCCTGGTACAGTTTACTGCAAGCTGATGCATGATTTGAGTCTTACCTGATCCAAATTCTCCGAAGAACTCCGTGATTGACTGTGTTTCAAGGCCGCCTCCCAGCAGGTTGTCAAGATTTTTTGAGCCAGTGGATAGCTTTGTAACATCCTTTCTTCGTTCAAGAATCTGCTCCCCGGTTTCAAAGTTTCCAACATCCGCAAATTTCCTGGCGGAGGCTATAATCTTGATTGCGCTTCCCTCCGCAATACCGGCGAGATCTGACAGATCCTTGGGTGAAGCCACTGCCAAAGTCATTATGTCGTCAAAGCCATTCTCTCTCAGTTTCTCTGCTGTTGCCTCTCCCACTCCGGGAAGGTCTTCTATGGTTATTTTCTTAATTTCTTTCTTATCCTCTGCCATTAATACACCTTTTCCTTTATTCCCAATGCCATGTCTGTGAGTTCAATGGACTTTTCCTTTTCCTGAAGCCCAAATACTGCTCGAACGGCATCTACATTTTCCGGAACTACATCACTTTCCTGATGTACTGCCTGCATGTAATTGATCTTTCTGCCATTTAAATTTACGTTTTCTCTCCATATTGCAATTTCGTAAAGGTCGGAACGCTCTCGGCCAAGTTCCCTTGCAAGATCCATCACCTGGGCAGTTGATGTTATCCCATTTTTACCGGAAACAATCATCAGTCTTCTTCTCGATTCAAATGCCTTCAGAACATGCTCCAGATCAGTTTCTGATTTAATCTTTACAGTGACTGAATGAAGGTGCATGAGAGTTGTTGGAGCTTTGACTGCTGATGTCTCAATGTTAATACCGTCCATTACTGTCATTACGTCAGGTCCATGATGTGATGGAAAATGAAGATCTGGCTCAAGCGCATTTATGGGGCCCTTTTTGCTGTCGTTTGGGTCTGTTGCCCTCCTTATAAGTGTTGCACTTGCCTCAGTAACTCCGAAGTGATCCCGCAGTGTAGATAGAGTTCTTGCCAGGCCTGTTGTATTGCATGATACGACTCTTACGTATTCTTTACCAGAAGCGGAATTGTAATTGGCATAGGCGTTGAAGCTTACATCAGCAAGGTGAGATGACTCTCCACCTTGAAAAACTGCTTTCTTTTTATGCTTTCTGTAAATCTGTATATTTTTTTCTCCCTGGCCCTCAGGCGTACAGTCTATTATTATGTCCGATGCCGAAACCAGGTCATCAAGGTCCCCCTGAACATCAAGGGATTTCTCCTGAAATTTTTTTATTGACTCCCGTTCGGGTACAAAGAGCTTGAATTTTGATGAAGCAGTCATAGCCACATAGTCAGGTTTTGTCTTAATAACTCCCGAGACCTCCATATCTTTCTGTCTGGAAACGGCATCTGCAACCCTTCTCCCAATAGTACCATAACCGTTTATTCCAACTTTAATCATGACAAGAGACAATTGCTCAGGTAGATATATAAGTAATGAGTCATTTTTATCTGCACTTTGCTGAATAAGTCCAGGTTCTATGTCTTGCAATATTGGAGAAAAGATTTCTTAAGAATTGAACCATTTAGGGATTCATAAAATAATGAAAATTCATGTATATATTATACTAATACTTCTTCTGGGTATTTCCCTACCATTTCAAGGAGTGTCTATGGGAACTGTGCATACCAATATTCAACAGGAGCCTATGATCTATAACTTTTCAAAGCAGCCATCTGGTTCATTCCCATCAAATGGAAGTGGCTTTTCGTTTCTAGTAAAGAACAAAAGCAACAACTATCGTATCGCCACTGAATCGTTAGAATATGGGAAAGGCTTGAACATATTTTCAAAACCACAGGATGGAGTTGTTAACTGGACTACTTTTGAGATTAGATTCCCAATCAGTGGCAACATGAGCATCAGATTGACTTTCAACTGGAATTCCAACAGTAATTATTATGAAACAATGTCTAACATCATCCTCAATTTTGGTAAAAGCAGAATTTTGCGGCAATACTTCGGTTACGGATACGGAGGTTATGATTATCTTGATTCAGGTAACACTACAAGAATTGGAGCAGATCCCTCAATGGACAGAAATCTGACTATACAACTCTCCCTGGACAACTTCAGAACATTATTCTATTCATTTGGCAACGGTTCAAACCCTTATACTCCGGTGGAGTTCCCCATTAACATTGAGAATGGAACAGATTCTAATTATGGCAGTTTTTTCATTGGAGGGCCTTTCTGCAATATCACTCTCTTCAGTATAAGCCTTGAAAACAGGTCATCTGTAACCAGCTTGAATAATGTTTCAGGTCAAGGATGGAACGAAACCAGTATAGGCGGTTCATTTTCAATCAACAGTTCAGAAAGTGCATTCTGGTATGATTCGCATACAGACTCAATCATCTATGAAAATTCCGCAAATGATTCCATATATGCACTGAACCTCCAGAACAGGACTTCATGGAAGATTTTCCAGCCAGAGATTTCTCAAAGCATATTGAAAAGCTTTGGATTAGGGGATTTCTATTATTGCCTGATTTCAGAGGAAAACAGCACTCGTTTAATATCCATTAATGAAGACAGTTTCTCAAGGGAATATGTGGGAGGTACAATCGACACGCCAAGAGCCTCTGTAGTTTTTGTGAAAAACAGTTCAGATATAATTCTTTCAGGGGAAGGGAAAGTGTTTCTGTTAAGCCTGAAAACGGGGAAAGCTTTGAATTTCACAGTAAACGGCTCCAACATAACTGGGGCAAGTTTCAAAGGTTCTACTATCAACTTTTCAGTTTTCAATGAGTCCAGTGGCATAAAATACCAATATGCGGCTAATATTTCTGACAGCTCATTTCAAATGCTGCAAGAGATGGGTGCCTCTCTATTTCCTTCTGTTGCATTACTGAGAACCATTGAAGGATCAGGCCTTTCATATAGCATATGGAATGGTAACGGGAGTGGAGGAAGTTATGTATCTTCCAGCTTCACAGGACTCTGGCACTCAAATTTTTCCATTTTACCCGAACTGGCAATGGATGAAGGGCTTTTAGCAAAAAGTTTAGCCTCTTATCTTCTCATTAACGGGTCTGGAATAACTGTGCTTCCTATTTCACAGGGTTCAAGGTTGCTGTGCTCCTCTAATGGATCAATTTTCTCGTTCAACGCAGGCAGGATAGATGTGTATTACAGAGGCATCTATCCACTCCCGGACACAAATTTATCAGTAAAATTTAACCTGAAGGAATATTATTCAGGAAGCAGTGCAGATCTTAACTTCAACGTATTCTCCAGTTCCAAGTACACGGTTAAGGCCTTTATAAACAGTATACCTGCCGGGATCATGAACAGCAGTGTTGTCGCATACCCTGATAGGCTCAATAATGGCACAAACTATGTCTCGCTCGATGTAGAGAATGAAATTGGTTCCAGAGTAAATATCACCACTGGGTTTGTGGTGGACGATTTTAAACCTTATTTAGGTACTGTCCAGAATTCATCATCAATTAAGGAGGGTTCCAGGCTTGAATTTGAGCTGAATAATATTCCGGAAGATAAGGTTAAAGGCCTCTATAATGAGGGATTTCTGTTAAATTTCACGGGGAGGAACTATAG
Source organism: Thermoplasmata archaeon (assembly GCA_021802365.1). The sequence continues at coordinate 8,637 of JAKAAJ010000004.1, forward strand.
TGAAGACCTGCCTGCAAATTTAACAGGAAATTATTCTCTACATTTGGTTCTTTTTGACACATACGGAAGAATTTACAATCTTACTTTGCAAATATTTATAATTCCCTTAACGGAAAATGATACACTTACGATAAGGAATGGTTCCTATATGAGCAGCGATTCTGTTAGCTTTGGATGGGAAACACTCAGCAATGTATCGAGATATAAGGTGGAGGCTGTTTCTAATTCATCAAGAGAAAATGTGTCAACGGATGTGAATAACACAGTTCTTAAACTTGGAAATGGTGAGTGGAATATTACTGTCATTGGTATATTCCCGCAAGGTCAGGAAGTTCTCATAGGCAATTCTGTAATAAATATTCTTACCTATGCACCATCAGTACATATCACAATGAACCGTTATTATGTATCTTTTTCTAAGGACAGCACAGGGTCAAACCCGCTTATCAATGTTACCACAAACACTACTTCAGATCTTAACATCCAGATATACAACCCTGGAGGATTAAGATTGATCAATTCCACTGAGTCAGAAATTGGAAAAGTGGTTTTTGCACTTGGCAATTATAGAAATATTTTCTCACAGAATGGAGAATACAAAGCAGTAATCTCGGCAAAAGGGCAATCGGGATTATCAAACACTTCAGAGGTAAATTTCTGGGTGAACAACTCCATTCCATCTTTTTCTTGGCTGAATAGGATTTATTATACTAACTCAAGTATTTTTACCATTCCGTTTCCCTCATCAGGTGAATCCTTCACGGTTTCTCATTTAAATGGTTCTGAAAATTCAACATTCAATGGAAGTTCTTTCCAATTTTTTGGAGATTTCACAAAATCATGGTTCATCATAAATGAGGAAAACAAATATGGAAGTATCAACACAACTTCACTGGAGATTATTTATTCGAAGGTAAAGCCAGACATCAACCTGTCAGTTCCATCCAGCGTGGGAAAGGGAAAAATTCAATTCAACTACTCTGTTTCTGATCCTGTTAGCTCAACCGTATATATTTATCTAAACAGCAGACTAGAGGGTGAATATGGCAAAGATAATGGCACAGTTATTCTCTCTATAAATAAGGACGGGCGATACCGTGTTTACGCCTTAGACACTGATCTGTGCGGTAACAGCAACAGTTCTAAAACCGCATATTTCAACGTGTCCTCCATTCCTGTAATTACCAATGTTATTATAAATGTAGCACAGGTACTTGGCTTCGCAAAGATAAGCCCTATACTTGAAGGGAACGATACAGGGTCTTTCAGTTACTCAATATTTCTAAATTCCAGGAAGGTTGGCTCCAATGAGAGTGTATTTGCCATTCTTACTCCAGGATACAGCACAATTTCTGTGCATGTAAATGGGGACGCAGGTGATAAGGTCTATTCAAAGAATGTTTTCTCAACCGGGCCTATCCCTGAAATAGCTTGCCCAATACTTCTCATCTTTTTTGTTATGAGGAGAAATAACCGAGGAAGCAAAACAGAGAAAGAGGTTCTGGAATACATAAGAAAAAACATAAATGCGGACATCAGAACAATGATAAGGAACGCTACTGAAAGTGGTGTTTCCAGAACCGCTGTCCGAAAACTGATAAAGCGCAATCCCGGGAAACTGCTTACCAGGCAAACGGACCCTGATGGCAACTCTTATGTCTCATTTCAAATAGAGATGGAGTCCGTAGTCGGAGATAATTCTAATATTGTGAGGCAAAAATAGAATCGGATTCAAAAGTTATATATTGTTATCTTTCATTATGCGAAAAACCGGTTAAGAATGAAGAAACTCAACATACTGATTTCAATGGCTGTTCTCTCCCTGATAGTGATGTCGTCTGGAGTTAGCCTTGCGGCAACCTCTGCGCCTTCTCCACTTCCGACACCTCCCAGTTCTCTTCCCTCGTTCAATTATTATGTAACGGGAACACCATCCAATTACACAATCACATCCAGCGACTGGTCATTGTTTTTCGCAGATGTGCTTGGCAACTCTTCTGTATTTACTGGCTATAACTGGAGTGCTAATTCAACTGAGGCTTTGGTAGTCTTTGACACCTCATACACTGGGCTTAATTATTATGGTCTGCAGCTTGTGAGTGCCCTTTCGGAAATGAATGCAGCTCCCACGGCGCAGAATTTTACCAAAGCCTTTAAAAAGATAGAGAATGACAAATCCCTGGTAAAATATGGCGGCGTAACCCTGACGAATCTCAGGGCTCTGGAGCTTGGGGCTTTTCCTGGATTTACATGGAGCCATCCAAGGGTTAACCCACTTAGCGTAGATTATAGGGATGCTGCTATTATAATTGCAATAGTTGCCTCAATGGTTGTTCTATACTTTGTGTTCAACAGAAGAAAGTAAATCCTATTAAATATGTAATTTTTTAAACTTCTGTTAACTCATAGATATTGAGATGATCAGGGGGTTGCAGTGAAAAGTCCTGAAGAAGTCCCAAAATTCATGGTTGACGGAATGCTTGGCAGGCTCTGCAGATGGCTCCGATTTCTTGGCTTCGACGCAGAATATGCCGGTTGCCAGATTTCTGACAGCGAGGTAATTTCCATTTCATACTCACAGAACAGAATTATAGTGACGTCCGATAGGGAACTTGGTTCAAGAGTTAGGAATTCTATTCTTATATCAGAGAAGACTTTTAAAGGGCAGATCAGTCGGATATTATCCGAATTCCCACCAAATCCGGAGGCATTTCTCAGCAGATGTTCAATCTGCAATGGCGAACTTGAGCAGTTTAATCTGAATGCAGCACGGGAAAGTTTACCTGATTCCGTTTATGAGAGACAAATTCCTGTAAGGCAATGCAAAAAATGCAGAAAGTTTTACTGGGATGGTACACATCAATCATCCATCATGAAGACCCTGAAAGAGCTGACAGGTGAGCTGACCTGATAATCAAGGAAAATCAGGACAATTCAACTACAGTTATAATCGAGGAGGAGGATGATCTCTGGTACCTGAGTAACCTGCTTTCTCCAGGTGATATGCTCAGAACCACTGTCATGAGGAGAGTTGAGCGCAAACAGGACATGAACAGATCCAAGGAAACAGAACGAAAACCTGTTTCGGTAACAATAAGATGTGAAAGCATAAGTTTCCAGGATTTCTCGCGGAACCTCAGAGTTCTAGGTACAATAGTGAACGGCCCCGAGGATGATGTGGGAGATCACCAATCAATCTCCCTGACAATAGGTGACAGTTTTGATTTGATATCAAAGCAATGGACTGATGAAGAACGGAAATTGCTGAACGAAGCTGGAAATAGTGGAATAAGGGGCAAACTTATATTCATAACACTGGACGATGAAAGTGCAGGAATATTTCTTTCAAGAAGCTATGGAAATCAGAAACTGGCAAGCATTGAATCCGAGAAGTCAGGAAAGATGTACGAATCCAACTACTCGGAAAATTCCTATTTTAAAAAAATAGCCGATGTGCTATCCACATATTCAAACAGGCGATATGGGCTTATCATTCTGGGCGAAGGTTTTACTCCCGCAAAGCTGGAGAAGTACCTCCAAGAAAATATATCAGGTTTCACCAGAATTGAAACCTATTCAACGACCAGAAGTGATGAGGCCTCCATCTATGAACTACTCTCTGGAGGCGATGCATCACAGGCACTGAATGAGTTGAGGCTTTCCAAGGATTCCAAAATAGTCGAGAATTTCCTTTCACATCTCAGGAGGGACAATCTGGCCACTTATGGATTTAGCCAGGTTAAAAGCGCTTTAGAACTTGGAGCTGTGGATCTTTTAATAGTGACTGAGGAGGAATTCAGGAAAAACGAGATCAAATCACTCATAAATATGGCCAGAAACTTCCATTCCGGCGTTCATATTATAAGCACTTCGGCTGAGCCTGGCAAGACAGTTAAATCCTTTGGTGGGATATGTGCAATTCTCAGATACAGGGTGCAGGAATAAATCTCACTCCTGCATTCCGTCAAAAACGTCTACAGACTGTATCGTCACATTCCATTCCGGCAATTTAAGGCATACATCCATTACTATGGAAAAAAACCTTGAGAGTACTATATCGGGAACAACTGTGGCAAATGTGAATTCTCTTCCCTGCAATTTCTGAATCATCCCCAGTGTAACAACGGATTTCTGAGAGGTCTCGGTAATAATTGCTTCAAGAAGGGGATTCGTAAAGCTTGTCTCATAAATATTCTGCTTTTCGGATATCTCATTGATGTAATTTCCATTTTTCTGCATTATGGATTCCTTATCATAGAAGACAGCTCTGAATTCGCCCTCAGACAGATATTTCATCTCTCTAGTCCAGGAAATCCCAAGTGATGAAATAACGGGATCGTGAACTATATCCATGTAATTAGGGGGAATTTCACTTCTCATTTCTATGTATCTGAGCTGGACTGCATCGGAAATGTCTCTAAAAGTATTTATAAGGCCAACATTGGGGCCAAGATACCTTATAGCAAATCTTGAATATTTTGCAAGTTGTCCTCTCACTACTTTTCCAAGCATTACCTCGTCGTTGCTGTGGAATCTCAAATATAGGTAGAAAGATCCGCCATTGAAGATGATGCAATCAATAATAACTGAAGGTACTTCATTCAGTGCCTTGAAAGTTGATATGAACTGGGTGCCGGAAAGATCCATCTTAATTGAAACAGATTCCTCGTCATAGTCTATTTCACCATCCCTCTCATCCCAATCCTGCAGAACCTGAGGATCCACTGAAGATGTTTCAAAGTTAAAAACAGCGAATCCACCGGACGCATTTGGCCTGACCCTTACAACAGCAGTTACCCCATGTTCTGTAAGAAATGCGGCGACCTTAGACTGGGTCGTGAAGGAAAAAATACATTGCCTGCTAAGTATCTTTTCAATTTCGGAAATTATCATCATTCCCTGAAGAACTTGGGTTGAATTAATATCTTTGCTTTTTAATTTGAATTTCTTTTAAAAAGAGCCTGTTGAAGGTTGATCAGAAATCCGAATAATATTTTTATTTTTGACGCACAAATATTCGTGATACTTATGTATATTGAGGTAATATGAAAATATGATAGAACTGATTCCCATGGAGAGGGAAGAATTCGAGAATCAGTTTCAGGCAGTCAAAGCACAGTTTGCTCAATGGGCGTTTCAATCAGGTGAATCCAAGGAAAATGAATCTTATGAGTATTCAAGAAAGATGATATCTTCACTCCTGCCAGATGGTTTCGACACCCCATTGAATTACTTTTACACCATCAATGAGGATGGTGAAAAAGTTGGATTTCTGTGGTTCAGACTTACTATTAACAGGGACCTACCAGAGGCAGAGATCAGATATCTTAGTGTAGATGAGACAAAGAGAAAAAAAGGGAAGGGGTTGAACGCTATTCTCAAGCTGGAAGAATTACTCATGAAAAAGGGAGTGGCCAACATTTCCCTGCAAATACCCGGACAGAATGAAACTTCATTCAATCTGTTCAGGAAAGCAGGTTATTCAATTTCAGAAATAAAATTGAGGAAGGAAATATCAACTGTAAACGACACGGAAACATCAGGGAATAAATAGAAGGAAATGGTTCATTTTCGGTTCCTAATGTGGAATGCGATTCTCGAAACAGCCTTTTCCACTTCATCTTCAGTGTTATAGAAGTGTGGAGCAATCCTTAATCCGTCTCCCCTTGCCGCCGTTATTATTTTTTCTCGTTTAAGCCTGTGCTCAATATCGCTTGCATCTCTACACCTGAAGGAAACAATTCCTCCTCTTCTGTCTGGATCGGAAATGGTAAGCGGTTCCAGTCCGTGTTCAATTCCACATTCATATGCATAATTTGTAAGCTCTCTAACCCTTTCGAAAATATGTGGAAGGCCAACCCGAAGGATAGTCTTCATTCCTGCAACAGATGCATATACACTTGGTATCGACCAGGTTCCCGACTCAAATCTTGTGGCAGTATTTGAGAAATCAGTATCCTGGGGTGCGAACAAAAATGGATTTTTCTGGGCAAACCAGCCCGTTAAGGAAGGTTCGTTTTCCTGTATAATATCCCGTCTGATAAACAGATGTGAAATACCGGACCATCCCAGAAGCCACTTAAGGTTTCCGGATACAAGAAAATCTGCCTTCATCTTATGGGCATCAACATTAACTGATCCAACGGACTGATATGCGTCCACATACGCCAATCCTCCACATTCATGTGTCTTTTCGATTATGCTCTCAACATCCATTTTAAAACCGTTCAGAGAAGATACATGAATGGCACTCACAAGTCTTGTCCTGTCATTTATAAAATCATCATAGTATTCAGGCTCTATCTTCCCGCCCCTATCATATACAGTGAATACTCTTGCCCCATTCTTCCTGTTCGCTAGCGCAATGTAGTTGGTAGTAGGATAATCAAGGCTGGAAACGACAACGCCATTTCTGTCGTTAAATTTCAATGCGCTCATTATTGTTGAAAAGGCAGATGAAACTGAGCTTGAAATAGCAATTTCATCCGGTTCAGCATGAATGATTTTAGCAAACAGCTCTCTGGATTCCTGTACTTTTCTTACCCAGATATCCCAGGGATTTCCAAACTCAAGTAGATCACTTTTCATCCTATCTATTTCTGATTCAACTGCATAACTAAGTGGTGACTGGGAACAGGCTGCCAGGTGAGTTACATTATCAAGGTTTAGAAACAGATCCCTATAAGCTGGTACTGTACTCTGCATTATATCTCACCTCGTATTTTAGTCTTAGAATAAGCTATATTTTTAGAAGTTTGCCATATTATTTGAAACCATTTCAACCTTTTCAGGTGTCGATATTTCATTGAGATGAATCACTTAACATATATAATATTTTAACCCAGACAGACTATAGTGTGAACCATTGTCACTTATTTTTAACTTTCAGGTTTTGAATTTAACTTATAAGGGATTCTTAGTTCAAAGAAATAATTATGATATGTGATAGATTTCTGCAGTTGGATTAACATTAATGATAATTTAATAAGATATCTAACCTATAATTCACACAGATAGGAAAAATCCAATCTCATTATTTTTTAAATTAACCTGAGCATAAAAATTAAATCCTACAATATTCTATAGAAGCTAGGTAAAGATATGTCGGATCGAAGCAATGGCCTGGATGAAATCGATGTCACTATTCTGTCGTCACTGTCAAAGAATGGAAGGTATTCTATAAAGTATCTTTCGGATATAACAGGGATCAGCAAACCAGCAGTAAAGAAAAGAATAGACAATCTTATTGAGGATGGAATTATTGAGGGATTCACAACAAGGCTCAACATTAAAAAGTTCGGTTATAATCTGATTTTCTATAGCATGGTTAGGGTTTCGGATGCAAATCACTCGGTGGAGGTGGCGGAAAAACTCAGAGATATAAAAGAGATATTTCTTGTGGATCTGATCACCGGCGATTATGATCTTATATTCAGGGCATTTGCCGCAGACCAAGACCACCTTTTTGAGATACTGAGCAAAGCCCAGTCTATTCCGCATGTGGAACATCTCTTCACAATAATGGTAATTAAGTCACTCGGAGGAAAATCATTTGAAGAATGGGACTCAGAAGAATTCAATGTGAAGAACAGGTTTTCATAAAGTCTGATCCTCGCTGATTAATTCAAAAATAATACACGCAGAGATAATAAAATAATAGTGAACAAATCGTTCATCTATGATTCAGTAAAACTTATTACCAAGTTATATCATGGTATGGTTTATGGGTAAGAGAGACACCAAAACCAGGCCAACCATTTCAGGAAAATCCTTTGAGGAGGTTAGAAGGGACCTGCTCCGTAGAGCACTTACACTTAAGACAAGGATAGGGCAGAAATATGATGATCTTTATACCCGATCATCTATGGACCATGTTAGATTTATGCTGGAGGGCTTGAAGAAAGAAGAGGACCAGGACACACTTCTGATAAAAAGAGCTCTTGAGACTGGGGAAATAGAGGATGATAGCACGGACGCTGAGGAAGCTGCAAATTTCCAGATGCTGGATCATCTAATAAGGAAAACCCTGCCTGAAACTAATCCCAATGATATGAAAAGTGTCCTCCTTGCAGCTATAAAGACAACCGATGATGTTCATAATCTTTTCGAGCTTATGTCTACAGAATATAGCGGAACCTCTCTGGATTCGCTTCTGAGAAACCTGGCCGATCATGAAAAGTTAAAGAAGGAAAGACTTTCAGAACTTTATGACGATCTGGTCAACAAGGATTACTGGTGAATATCTAAATTCAAAATGAAAATTGATGAAATAGATCGATTGTCCGATCCTCTCATTAGTACTGGTCACTAAGACATAATTTAATTTTGAACCAGGTTGGAAATTTTCTGGTAACCTTGAGATGACACTGTTGCCCCTATAATACATAATATGGCGCTGTACTAAGAACACATCTCATATTGGTTTGCTCTTTTAAAGGAACAGTACTGATTTTGCTTGAAGGATGAGAGTCAGTTTGATCGCCTATGCTATATCTGCAATTCAAAAAGTGCCATTTCCTTTAATTATTAATAGTGCTGTGCAAAATATTAATTTCAGTGTTGCCTAATGTATAATCATGTCAGGTAAATCTCATAGCTTCTGGGAGGAAAAGCTGAAGGAATACGAAAATTTGCTTGAAAGAGAAAACCCGGAATATAGTGAGTGGCGGTCCGGAACCCTTTCACAATGGCAAAAGAATAAGACTGATTCCGGTAATTTTCAAAATTCCTCAGGGATTTCAATCAAGGAGGTTTATAACGGATCTGATTTACCAGATGATTACGAGAAAAAATATCTAGGGATGCCTGGAGAATATCCATTCACCCGTGGAGTTTACCCGGATATGTACAGGGGAAAAAAGTGGACTATGAGAATGTTCTCTGGTTTTGGAACCCCTGAAGATACGAATAAACGCCTAAAGTATCTCATTAAGCAAGGGGAATCCGGGCTGAGTATTGCCTTTGATATGCCCACTTTATACGGATATGATTGTGACAGCCAGAGAGCCGAGGGTGAGGTAGGGAAATGCGGAGTCAATGTTACATCGCTGAAGGACATGGAAGTTATTTTCAAGGGTATAGATCTTGGGAGCGTCAGCACCTCTATGACAATTAATGCCCCTGCAGCAGTTCTTACTGCAATGTATATTGCTGTTGCAAAGAAGCAGGGAGTGCCAATGTCTAAACTTTCGGGCACTGTACAGGCAGATATTCTCAAGGAGTATATTGCCCAGAAAGAGTGGATATATCCGCCGGAGGCGCATCTTAGACTTATCCGGGACATGATGGTATACTGTACTGAAAATATTCCTAAATGGAACTATATCAGTATATCTGGTTATCACATAAGGGAAGCGGGCTCAAGTGCCGCCCAGGAACTTGCTTTCACACTTGCGGATGGCTTCTATTACATAGACTTGGGCATAAAAGCAGGCCTCAATGTTGACGATTTTGCCCCGAGGCTTTCCTTCTTTTTCAATTCTTCAATAAACTTCTTCGAAGAGATCGCCAAGATGAGGGCAGCCAGAAGAATATGGGCCACAGTCCTCAAGGAAAAATATGGGGCCAGGAAGCCTAGAACCATGCTGCTGAGGTTTCACACACAGACCTCAGGATACACATTGACCTGGCAGCAGCCACTTAATAATATTATCAGGACAACAATAGAAGCCATGGCTGCAGTGCTTGGGGGAACACAGAGCCTTCACACAAATTCTTATGACGAAGCATGGGCGCTCCCATCTGAGCAGGCAGTTAAGATAGCACTGAGAACCCAGCAGATAATCGCTGAGGAAACAGGTATACCTGACACAGCAGATCCGCTCGGCGGTTCATATTACGTGGAATGGCTTACAACAAAGCTGGAGGAAGAAGCCTATAGATATTTCGATCAGATAGAGAGGATGGGTGGAATTCTGGAAGCAGTAAAGAAAGGCTATATACAGAAGGAAATAGCCTCCACCTCATACAGGCGTCAGATGCGCCTGGAGAGCGGAGAAGAGGTAATGGTTGGAGTTAACAGATACCAGGAGAAGGAGGATGCACCCATTGATATCCTCAGAATAAGCCAGAAGGCTCAGAAACGGCAGGTTCTGAGAAATTCAAAAGTGAAGTCTGAGAGAGACGAAAAAGCTGTTATTAAATCACTGAATGAACTGGAAGAGGCTATGAGGAACGAGAAGCTAAATACTATGCCTTACATACTCAAAGCAGTTGAGAATTATGCCACGCTCGAAGAAATCTCAAATGTCGGAAGAAAGGTTTTCGGAAGCTGGAAAGAACCTGTCATTGTTTAAGGACAAACCTGCAAAGGTTCTCCTTGCAAAACCCGGTATAGACGGCCATGACAGGGGCATTCTAGTCCTGGCAAGGGCATTCCGGGATGCGGGTATGGAAGTAATATATGCAGGTCTCCTCCCAACTCCTGAACAGGTAGTTGATACAGCCATAAATGAGGATGTTGACGTCATTGCGTTGAGCCTTCTGAACGGGGCGCATATGACTGTATTCAAGAAGGTAGCAGACCTTGTAAAAGAGAAAGGAATAACTGACATAAGCCTTGTGGGTGGGGGGACCATTCCAGAGCAGGATAAGCCGGCGCTTGAAAAAATGGGGATATCCGGGAACTATGGGCCAGGAACCCCCATGAAAACCATAATAGACCATGTAATGAAAAGAGCTGCAGAGGCAAGGGAGAAGAAGATGTCCGGACTGCGTTGATATGAACATTGATAGCATTGTGGAAGGCATAAAAAACGGTGATCATCTTTCAATTTCAAGGGCAATCTCACTTGTTGAGACTAATTGTGTTAATGACAATGTCAGGGAGATTATCTCAAGGATTTATCCCCGCACTGGAAATGCACATGTCATTGGTATTACAGGGCCACCTGGTATAGGAAAGAGCACCTTAATCGGAAGGCTCTCAGGTATGCTCCATGACAACGGCAATAAGGTCTCTGTCCTTGCCATAGACGCTTCAAGCCCTTTCTCAGGAGGTTCATTCCTTGGAAATAGAATCAGGATGCAGGAGACACTATCTTCAAGGGGGATATTCATGAGAAGCCTGGCAAACCGGGGAATCAGCGGAGGTATATCCCGGTCAGCATGGGATGTTGTAAAGATTATGGATGCTGCTGGCAGTGATGTCATCATAGTGGAGACAGTTGGGGCTGGGCAGGCGGATCTCGAAGTACGTAACCTCGTTGATACAGTTATAGTCGTACTAGGGCCTGGCCTGGGTGACGAGATCCAGGCAGTTAAGGCAGGGATTATGGAGATTGGAGACATATTTGTTGTAAACAAGATAGACAGGGAAGGTGCTTTCCTTGCAATTAAAGACATAGAGGATACACTGGCAATGTCCCCAGGGAAAAAATGGCACATACCGGTTATAGGATTGAATTCACTTAACGGCGAAGGATATACAGAGCTCCTGAAAACTCTGGATCAGAGATCGGAATACATCTCAGGAGATCCTGGATTCAAGGACGGAAGGATATTGATGGAGCTGAGAGCAATTGTCCAGAACTCAATTCTTTCCAGAGTGGAAGAATCATTTTCAGGCAAGGATGCATTCCGCACGACAGTATCGAGGCTTTCAAATAAGACAACTGATCCATACAGTGCAGCAGATCGTATTATAGGAAGGATAAATCTGAAAGGCGACTGAAAGATCCTCAGGTAACCTTCAGGAAATTTTCAATTACCGGAATCATCTGCGGGACATCCACATCATCCGCTTCATACCTTTCTCCGAACGATACTCTAGCTATTCTGTCAGAATGTCTGATAAGAACAGGTTTAGCCCCGGTATCTCCTGACAGATTCATGAGTTCATCAAAGTAAAAAGAACTGAATATTACTGGAGGGCAAAGCCTTCCATCAATCTGGCATGAAGAAATACCATATTCTTCAGAGATATGTGTTCGGCAGAGCCTTATAATGGTATCAGCTCTGATGAGTGGCTGATCCCCCAGTAAAAACATTATCGCATCTGATTCTGACCTGAGGTGTGAAACGGCTGCTTTTATGGCGGATGACTGCCCCTCAATTGCTTTTTCATTTTCAATAAATTTCAGGTATTCACCGGCATGGTTCTTGAGCTCTTCCTGCTCTTTCCTGATGACAGCAAAAATTTGAGCAAAACCAGCTTCATGCAATGCCCGGATCACATAATCTATTATAGGTTTCCCCAGGGCTTTCTCCATCAATTTGTCGGTGCCAAATCTTCTGGAAAACCCTGAAGCAAGAATCACCGGAGATATTTTCATAATTTCCAATCATTAACTCCAATTATAATCTTTTGAGCAAATCGGAAACGTTTAAGCGATGTGTTGCAATATTAAGTTATGGAAAACTATGACTTCGCTGGTAAACTTGGGGAAATGGGTAAGAAGTCATCGGCATTCGTAGTAGCGACTGTAATACGGACAGAAGGCTCATCTCTTGCCAAACCGGGGTTCAAAGTAATAATCCAGAATGGCTCAATTGCCTATGGAACACTTGGCGGAGCATGTCCAGAGAATGTTATTCTGGACGCTGCTGACAGTGTTCTTAAATCAGGGCAGCCGAAGGTAGTTAGAGTTCACCTGGAGGATGCAGGAATGGGGCTGAATGCCATGGTAAGGAAAAAGCAGGATGATGATATATACGTAGAAACATTCTGCGGCGGGACTCTAGAGATATACCTTGAACCATACCTGCCATCGCAGAAGCTATACATAATAGGCCAGGGTGGCAGAGATGAGATAGAGGATTATCTTGTAATGCTTGGCAAACATTTGAATTTCAAGGTCACAGTTATTGATCACGCGCCTTCCCTGGAGAATAAGCCTGACAATCTTGTAAAGGACATGGATTTCGATCTGTCTTCGCTCGATGTCAGCAGTTCAGATTTCATTGTGGTCTTGACAAAGGGGGAAAGGGATATTACTACCCTGAAGGCTCTTTCTGAAAAGAGTCCGGCTTACATAGGGCTGCTGGCAAGCAGGAAGAGAATTAAACATGATTTTGATGTATTGAAGAGCGACGGTATTAGTGAAAAGTTCCTTGAATCAATTCACACCCCAATCGGTATTGACATAAATGCGGTCAGCCCATTCGAAATAGCCCTCAGCATTGCTTCTGAAATTGTAAGGGAGAGGCACAGCATTAAAGTTGAACATGAACTGAGGAATTAAGATATATGGCGTTTAATACTGAAAACCACATATAAATTATTTTAAATATTAGACTAAAATGTTTGAGTACTATGAATCCACCACGTTTTGAATACTATGCACCGACAGGTATAGAAGAGATAGTCGGACTTCTGAAGAAGTACGGCGATGACGCCAAAATACTAGCTGGTGGTCAGAGCCTTATTCCACTTCTCAAGTCACGGGTAGTAACAATCCCCTGTCTCATATCACTGTCAGAGGTTCGGGGGCTTTCCTACATAGATGAAAGGAAGGACGGAGTCCATGTGGGAGCTATGACCGTGGACAGCGATCTCGAGTTCTCAGACATTATAAAGAAATATTTCCCTCTGATTCTGGACTGTGCATCCCAGGTTGCAGATCCTCTTGTTAGGAACACTGGAACAATAGGGGGAAATATTTCTCACGCTGATCCAAGCAATGATTTTCCCTCAGTAATGCTGGCCATAGGAGCAAAATTTGTTGTTCAGGGCGAATCTGGAACTAGGGAAATCAGTGCAGAGGATTTCTTTGTTGACACATTTGAGACAAGCATGAAACATGATGAGGTTCTGAAGGAAATAATCCTTCCATACTGGGGGCCGAACTCATATGGTGCTTATGGAAAATTCAAGAAGGGGACCTGGAATTTCTCAGTGGCAGGAGTAGCGGTGCAGTTCTCAATGGAATCAGGAAAGATTGGCAAAGCTGGGCTTGCTATAACTTCAATGGGACCAAAGGCAATAAAGTGCACTGAAGCAGAGAAGTACCTGACAGGAAAGAAACCTGATGACTCGGTCCTGAAACATGCGGCAGAGCTGATCGTAAGTGCATCACAGCCATCAGAGGACCAGTATGGCAGTGAAAAATACAAGAAAGAAATATTGAAGAGGCTATCCATAAAAACTATGGAGAAAGCAATAAAGAAGGAAGGAGGCAATTAAAATGGTTGAAAAGAGACACGTTTCAATAACTGTTAACGGTGAAAGAAAAGAGGCTGATGTAGAACCACGAATGCTTCTTGTTCATTTTCTAAGGGAAATTGGAGGCTCAACAGGAACACACGTAGGGTGCGACACAACAAACTGTGGAGCATGTACCGTTCTTCTGGATGGAAGGGCAGTTAAATCATGCACCATCCTTGCTGTCCAGGCTGACAGGAAGAAAATAACCACAATAGAGGGTCTTTCAAAAGAACCAGGAAAAATGCACCCAATACAGAAATCCTTCGTGGACAACCATGGACTGCAGTGCGGTTACTGCACTTCAGGAATGATCATAAGTGCATACTGGCTGCTTAAGCACAAAAAGAATGTAAGCGAACAGGAGATCCGTGAGGCAATATCAGGAAACCTGTGCAGATGTACTGGGTACGATAATATAATAATGTCCATAAAGGACGCAGAAAAAAGAATGGAAGAGGAAGGCGATTCACTGGAAGAAGAGCAGACTGTTACTGTGAGGAAGTGATTTAATATGGATCTCAGCGAGAAATTCGTAAAGGGCAATGGAACATTCGTGGATGACATACACATGCCAGGAATGCTTTATCTTGGGTTTGTCAGAAGCCCATATCCAAGAGCAAAAATCAAAAAGATCAGCGGTGGGATAACTCATAAAGATGTTAATTTCGATATTGCTGCTGTGGGCGAAGGCTCTGACGAAGAGCAGACATTCAGTTCAACAGCACATCCGGTCCTTGCAAAGGATTTTGTTGGCTATGTCGGGCAGCCAGTTGCTGCTGTCTATTCAACTGATCCTTATGAGGCAGAGGATCTGATAGATTCTGTTGAGGTTGACTATGAGCCTCTCCAAGGAGTTTCAGATCCTGAGAAGGCCATTGGTTTTGAACCTATTAACCCTGCCAGCAAGTCAAACGTAATAGTTGACAGATATTTTGGAAAGGACTTTTCCGACGATGTTGGAGATATTGTAATAGAAGGGAAGTTCGTAAATAACAGGATTGCCACAAACCCCATTGAGCCAAGAGGCATAGTTACTGCATATGATGGTGATAAACTTACCATATGGATTGGTACTCAGAGCATATACAGCATAAAGTCAGGAATTTGTGAGGCTATGCATCTCCCTGCAGAGAAGGTAAGGGTTATACAGACGGATACAGGAGGAGCTTTCGGCCTGAAGGGTGGATTGTTCCCCGAGTATGTAGTGGCTGCCTGGCTCGCAATGAAGGAGAAAAGGCCGGTAAAGTGGATAGAAACCAGACGGGAGCACCTTCTTGCAAGCAGGCCTGGAAGAGGGGCAGTTGCAAAACTCAAACTTTACGCTGACAGATCAGGGAAAATTAAAGGACTCAAAGGTGAGGTTCTCGTTGATAATGGTGCATTCACTGGAGGTTCTGGTGAGTTCTCACCGGCATTCATAGCAATGCAG
Organism: Thermoplasmata archaeon; assembly: GCA_021802365.1. The sequence goes on from JAKAAJ010000004.1 coordinate 24,209, forward strand.
CTTGCAGGTGCTTATCATCTTGAAAATGCGTACGTAAGGGCAAGGTCTGTGCTTACCAACAAAGCTCCTCAGGGTCCTTATAGAGGAGCTGGAAGGCCAGAGGCTATGTTTTTCATTGAGAAAATGATGGATCACCTTGCAGATAAACTCAATATGGATCCGGTAGATGTAAGGCTAAAGAATGCTGCTGAAGAGAGATACAGATCTCCTCTTGGTTTTGAAGTGGAGCCGTCAAAGAAGTTCCTTGAGGCCGCAATAAAAGAGACAGGATACAGAGAACTTTCCAAAAAATACAACACAGGCTTCTCATTACTCATTCTCTATCACGCCACCAGTGGTGGAGAATCTGCAAGAGTACAGGTAAAGGACGGAAGAGTTAAGGTCTGGATCGGAGGAAATGCCCATGGGCAGAGGCACGATGTCTTCGCCAAGACCCTCATAAACGAGGAGCTTGGTGTTGATGAATCAGTTGTGGATTTCCAGCTCGGGGACACAGATCAGATACCTGCTGGAATAGGGGCTTGGGGAAGCAGATCCGCAATGGTTGCGGGATCAGCTGTCATAATGGCTGCCAGAATGATCAGAGAAAAGGTCGAGAAGAAATACGGCAAATATTCTGTGGATCATCTGCTGGGAGAAGACTGGGATGCATACCACAACTTTGAGTATTCAAAGATGGAAAGCAGCCTAGGAGTTAATGTTGTTACAGCAGATGTGGACGATCTTGGCAAGGTGAAAATCCGAGACTGCATATCCTACTATGATGCAGGAAGAGTACTGGACCCAGCCAACGCTGCAGGACAGATCGCTGGAGGATCTGTACAGGGCATTTCTCAGGCTCTCTATGAAGAACTTGCTTTTGATGAAGATGGCCAGCCGCTGACATCATCTATTTCTGATGCAGGAGTTGCCACTGCAGATCTTATGCCAAAATTTACAATAAAATACTACAAATCTGAGTCAACACTTCCATCAAAGGCAAAGGGAATTGGGGAAGCTCCCACAATAGGTGTGCCCATCGCACTTTCCAGAGCACTGGAGAAAGCCCTTGGGAGAGAATTTAATGAAACACCCATAAAGCCCGAACTGCTCCTCAGGGAGGCCGCAGTTCAGTGACCTCCACTATTTTTCTTTAATATATGAGACCAGTGGCCCCATATTCATGTGTGAAATGAAGTTCTCCGTAACTTTTTCAATGTTATTTTCTAGAATGCCAGGATAATCAAAATAAGCACTTTTCACTCCTGTAACATATTTAAGAAATGTACTGTTTTCCAGGAGCGAGTGAATGCTTGTTCCTATAACCAATCCATCTTCCGATACAGCACCCTCATTATGTGATTCTGTAATGGCAACAAATCTATTTTCGGAACTTTCAACCGATCCATAGTGTATTTCATATCCAGAGAAATTATCGTCAGTTATGAAAACCTCAGGATTGAGTTTTCCATTAACCTTTCTCACAGTCTTACTCTTTTGGTAAACCGTCTTGCAATCAAGAAGCCCAAGCCCTGGCAGGTAATTATCAGTCTCTTCATTGAAATTTATGGATTTTCCCAACATCTGGTAGCCGCCACATATTCCCAGTATTCTGCATCCTTTCGATCTCTGCTTCAATATGGAGGACTCAAGGCTTGTTTCCCTGAGGTATTCAAGATCCTTGGCTACGTTCTTCGAACCTGGAAGTATGATCGTGGATGAGGACTCAAGCAAGGAGGAATTGTTGCTGTCAACATATGAGAACCCGATTCCAGATAAACGCAGAGGATCAACATCGCTGTAGTTTTCCATGTATGGGTATCTGATCACTGCTATGTTTTCCGAGCTCTGACCGTATGTTAAATAGTCAAGGGAATCCTCTCCCGGAAGGTCCACATACCTCATTTTTGGTATAACCCCAATGGACTGTTTTCCTGTAATATTTTCAAGGCGACTTATCCCGGAATTCAGGACTCCCGAATCTCCGCTCATCCTATTTATGATAAACCACCTGACATGGTCACTCCCCCTCATCAGTGACATAGTTCCATATAATGAGGCAAAGGCACCGCCTCTGTCTATGTCTGTTATAAGAATGCACGGCGTATCAAACAGATCGGAGACAAAAGTATTGGCAAAGTCGTAGCCTTCAAGGTTTATTTCAGCAGGGGAACCTGCCCCTTCAGCGATGATTATGTCAAAGTCATTTGAGAGTTTAAGAATTGAGTCCTTTATAACATCCGGTGCCACTTCAGACATATATTTTCTGTACTGACTGATAGCCATAACTCCTTTGCTTTCCCCAAGGGTTATAACCTGGCTGCCTCCCATGCCTTCAGGTTTGAGCAGAAACGGGTTCATCTCCTTAATGGGATCAACACGGGCAGCCTTGCACTGAAGCCATACCGACCTTGAGATCTCTATGCCGTCTCCAATTGCTATAGAATTCAGGGACATATTTACTGACTTAAATGGACTAACCCTCAGGCCCAGATTGGAGAAATACCTGCACAGTGCCATTGTAAGGGTGCTCTTTCCTGCAGAGGAAGATGTTCCAAGGACCTGTATCATTTTCAGCTATAATCACCGGATTAAGTTTTGTCTGCTTATGTGAAGTGGCATGATTCAGTTTAAACTTAAATATCTTTCAAATGTTAAAGATATTGAGTTGATAGATGACATCAGAATTGTAAGGGGAGAATCATATTACATGCTAAGTTTTCCATCCCTTTTCAGGAAATTCAGTTCAGCCCCATTTGGTGGTGGCACAGGCTACTCTAATGGATATCTTAACAGGAGTGTACCTAAGGATTATAGAAGCGATCCTGTATCTGAAACCCTTGAGTTCCTGCGGAAAAATAGCATAGAACCTACTGGATTAACTGTTACACTGACTGCCTGCAAAATAGAGAACGCAATCATTGCAAAAGAGGAGGATGAAATTCAGGTACTGATATCAGTGACTGGAGGGTCCTCCAATGCACTCTCCATAGGTTCCTCTGGTTTCGAATCGCCAGGAACAATTAACATTGCTGTGATATCCGATGCAGAGATGCAAGATGATGCGGCAATGAATCTCTTCATGGGGATTACAGAGGCCAAATCACAGGCACTTAGTGACCTCGGAATCAGGGATAGAAAGACAGGAAAATATGCTCCGGGAACATCCACGGATTCAGTCTCGCTATTCCTTTCAGGTGACGGGAAAAGATTCAGGTACGGCGGCCGCCTCACTCAGATTGGGCAGATAGCATCAGTTATGGTTTATAATGCAGTGAAAGCATCACTTACAAAAGACTGTACGGAGTTGTCGTGAATTGGAAAAAGCCAGGCACGGTGGAAATGTATCGGAGCTTTCCCGGAAATATGGTTTCAAAATTTCTGATATCCTTGATTTCAGCGCAAGCCTGAATGATTTTATCACTGAGTCAGATACGATCACGGCGATTAAGGAAAATCTACTTGGAACATACCCTGGATCTGATGAGCCCCTCAGAGCCAACCTGGCAAAATATAACAGGGTCCCTCCAGAGTATATACTTCCAGGGCCTGGCCTTTCTTATTTCATTTATCGTATATCTGAGATTTTCAGGAATAAAAAGGCCCTACTTATAAGGCCTGCTTTCTCAGAATATTCCAGGGCTTTCTCCACACATGATGTGGTGTTTTCTCAATATCCGGTGTCTCATATCGCGAATCTGCTTCCAGAGATCAGAGAAGAGAAGTATTCGCTTGTTTGCATAAACAGGCCTGACACACCTATTGGGGATATGCTAGACAGATCAAGCCTCTTGGAACTGTCGGAGGCATGCATTGCAGGAAAGGCATTTCTATTCATAGACGAAGCGTTTATTGATTTCCTTCCAGACGGGGAAAGAAGATTCTCATCAGAACTTGTGTCAGAAAACAAATTCGTAATTCTTGGCCGGTCCCTGACGAAGATATTCTCCACTCCGTCTCTAAGAGCAGGATATCTGATAAACTCAGGGGATATACTGAATCGGATCAGGGACCTGATGGAACCATGGACGTTGGGGAACCATATAATTGAGGCCTTTAGCAATGTTGATTTCAGATCTGTTTCGAAATACTCAGGTTTGGTAGGGGAAGAGAGGGATTTCCTTATCAAGTCGATGCATTCCCTTGGGTTTAAGGTTTCAGGCAATCCGAAAGCAAATTACGTCACCTTCAGGACTCCCAGTAACCTGGACGTTAATGAACTAAGTGATTTCCTCCAGAAGAATGGTATCCTCATAAGGACACTGGAAGATTTCCCTGAGTTTGGAAAGGATTTTATAAGGATTTCTGTCAAAAGAAGGGAAAAGAATGAGGCTCTGCTGTCAGCCATTAAGAAATATATGATTAATCCGGGACAAAATATAAGGGAACAATGATGGCGATTTCCATAGAATTTCTCTATTTCCTTATAGCATCAATTCTTGCTCTGCTCTTCGATGAGTTATCAGGGGAACCGCCAAACAGGTACCATCCGGTTGCATGGCTTGGGCATATTATCAGTTTCCTCGACAGACACCTCCATTCTTTATCTGATAGCGTTCTCTCTGGGGCATTTCTTCTTGCCTTAGTCCTAACTATCTCAATCTCTGTTGCTTTCCTTATTCTGAGGCTTTCCGAGCTGAATATAGTGGCATGGATAATTGTATCTGCCATAATATTCAAGATGACATTTGCATCGCGCTCAATGGGGGATCATATTATCCCGGTAGTCAGGTATCTTAAATCCTCAGACTTTGAATCGGCAAGGAAAGCATTGTCAATGATGGTCAGGAGAGAGACGAAAGGTATGCCTGAGCCTCTGATCTGCAGTGCTCTGATCGAAACAATCTCAGAAGGATATGTCGATGGATTCCTCTCCCCTCTATTCTATTTTGGCTTTTTTGGTGTTCTGGGTTCTGTTGCAGCAAGGGTGATAAACACACTGGACTCAATGGTTGGATACAGGAACGAACGATATATGAGATTTGGTAAACCTTCGGCCAGGGCAGATACAGTCATAAACTTCATCCCTGCCCGCCTTTCCTATTTCATATTTCTCATTTCGCATCCCTTTGGAAGGAAAAGAGTACCACTATGGAAAATAAAGAAAGAGTCTGAGCTGACAGAAAGCCTCAACGCTGGTTGGCCAATGTCCACTATGGCGTTTATCCTTGGTGTAAGGCTGGAGAAGAATGGAAGTTATGTTCTAAATAGAGAAGGAAGGGCGCCTGGAATAGCAGACGTAATGCTTGCGCTGAGAATATTCCAGGTCTCAGTAATGGCAGGCATGGCGTTCAGCCTTCTCATAGCATTTTTAGTACAGGAGTTGATCCTTAGGAATGCCGGTCTATTTTTATGATTCTGATTTTGAGAATAACCTGAAAAATTCTTCCTCAGATGAATTCATTTTCGTCCTGCTGGCAGGAACAACATCAGTGGCCAATCGCCCCGGGATATCTGCAGCAGGAGCTTCACCAGAACTCATGGCCATGACTCCTGTTGTTGATTCAGAGATCATAATGACAGGAAAATGCCTCAGCATGAGAGACCCTCCTATGACTCCGGAAGGCATTCCTACACCTTCCATAGTAACACGGGCTTCTCTGAATATGGCAGGAATCAGTTCCCTGGTAATTGATGCCGGCCTTGAAAGAGTCCCTGCTGTTCCATACATATATTCAGGACTCGGCAAAGCCAATGATCCTGCAATAGAAACAGCCCTTCCAAAATTTGATTCTGCGGTAAAATTGGGTCAATATATTGGCTCAATTCTAGATGGGAAATACAGGAATATTGTTGTTGGCGAGAGCATTCCAGGTGGCACAACAACAAGTTACCTTGTCCTTCGCGCTCTCGGGTTTGATCTTATGACAAGCAGCAGCCTTCCAATAAACCCTGAAGAGATGAAACGAAGCCTATGGAAAGAGGCTGTCAAGAGAAAAAACCATTTTGTGAAGCCTGACGAGGCTGTATCAGAATTCGGTGACTATTCAATGCCCATATCATTGGGAATAGCAGAAACTACAGAGCATTCCAATCTAATACTGGCCGGGGGAACGCAGATGGCCACATGCTCTTATTTAGTTCAGGCTTTGAAGCACAGAATCCCACATCTTTGCACCACATCCTGGGTGATAGAGAGTTCAGGAGAAACTATCCGGAAACTCGTTCCTGAAAAATTTCTGGTGAAGGCCGAAATACAACTGGATAGAAGCAGGCATGAAGGTCTGAAAATGTATGAGAAAGGGCATGTTAAGGAAGGGGCGGGAATGGGGGCAGCTTTCATGCTGGCGAGCTCCATAACTGGAGATGAAAGTGGCATATATGGTGAAGTGGATGATCTTTACGAGAGTCTTTTATGACATGCGGTTTGCTGTATATCAGACAATAGTGAGCCTGAATAAAGGGATGGATAATATAATGGCAAAGGAGATCAGAAATATAACCCTGGAAACCTCACCAAGCAGCGCCATAAGATCACCATTTAGACCATCGAATATTCTCTTCAGATGAATGGATAAAACCGAATAAACCATAAGGGAAACGATCACACCTATGAGAGCAGATGGAGCCAGAATCAAACAAACTGCAACCAACGGTATGGTGTTGATCAATATGGGGCTGGCAACTGCACTCCTGTATATTTCGGAGAATCTCTTGGCTAACCCCTCACCAATTGGGGGGAATAAACCAATTGACAGGGAATATGAAAATTTTGAAGTTATTTCGCCTATAATGACAGCAGCCAGACCATAATATGGAGAGAATCCAGAAAGGACAGCAAAATAAGTGATATACACCACAAGAACAGTTCCAATAGCCCCAGCTCCGGTATATCTGTCCTTAAGGACTTGAATCCTGTGCTCCATGGTTCCACGAGCCATCAGGGCATCTCCAGAGTCCAGAACACCGTCGAGGTGTGTGAACCCTGAAATCAAAAGGAGAGCAGAGAGGGATATAGCAGAGGCTGACAGAGAATTCATCACCATAGAAAAAGAATAAAAGAGGAGAGCGGGCATCGCGCTTATAACAAGGCCTGAGATTGTAAAATAATAGATTATGGTGTTACCAATATCCACATGTTTCCCCACAGGGAATATTGAAAAAAATGAAATTGCATCTCTTAGACCAGACAATTCAAAATGAGAATGCATTCATTGTGATATATTGTTTGATTTGTAATAGTTTGAAGGCAATTGTTTAGAAACTGACTGTTTTTATTCCTGCGTTGGCTCATTTCCCTTTATCCGATCATCTTTCTCCAGAATTGTAAGAACCCGGTTCAATATCCTTGCATGTTCCCAGTATCTACCTCTTAGTGAATTATAATATTTGCATCATCCAGATCATTAAGGAGGCCTTATTTACTGGTTCTAGAAGTACATGAAAGAGGTTTCCGTTTTACTGTATAAAGATCAAAAGTCACTGTTCTTCTCGACAGATTTGAGGATAAAAGCATTCCCTCTATTCAGTTCGTTCTGTGATATTGACTCTTTGTTTCACAAGTACTATCTCCGTTGACCTTTAAAAGACAATGAAGAACAGAAGCCGTTTTAGAATACATAGGGCCTTTAGACCATGCAAAATCCGCTTTCTTGAACTCAAAGAAACAACAGATGTAAAGTTAGAAACAACCATCAGCACATGCCTATATGGGGAATCGCACTATTCCAATCTCTTTAATGTTGCTGCAAATATGGCTATTAAATTCATGTATTCTAATTTAACACATTTATATTTAAAAAATTGGGTTAATGAAATAAAAAAATGTGGTAAATATTCACTGGCTCTCAATCAATTTGTCAGTGGTCTCGTATGTCTCAAGGTCGACGTTCTTAGTTTCTTTGAGTACAAACATTGCCAGAACCGCCATTGTAGTATACACAACTGTTATAGCAGCGATATAAGGGTAAGCTGCTGTAGTTCCTACTGCTGCATATATAACTGTTGCAATTATGGGTGCAAGCCCACCTCCATATACCTGTGAGAACTGGTATGATGCGCTCGCTCCTGATGCTCTGTATTTCGTCGGGTAGAACTCTGTATAGATAGCTGGAAGTGCACCATATGCAAGGCCGTACCCAACTGACCAGGTTATTGTAAATGCAAGTACCGCAAGCCAGAAATTCAGAGTGTCAAGCAAAACGAAAAATGGTATGGCAAATATCAGGAGCAATGTTAGCGAGATCATAATGGAAAGTTTCCTGCCATATCGGTCAGCAATCCATGAACCTGCAAGCATGAAGAAGAACATGAATACGGCCGAGATAAGAAGGACCTCATCAGCATGAACAGCTGTGTAGCCAATCTTTACCATATAGGTGTTTCCGAATACGAAAGCAAGGAAAAATCCTGCTCCAAAAGCACCGTTTATAAGTGATGTAACCAGGACTTTTTTGGGCAGTTCCTTCCACACAGTTAACGCTGGATACTTCAGTGTTTTCTTTGATCCCCTTAGCTTTTCGAATAACTGGCTGTCATCAAGCCTCAATCGTATAATCAGCCCTACTATGGCAACAAGAAAACCAGCATAGAAGAGAATTCTCCAACCTGCAGTGTATGCTCCGGATTCAAAAAATGTCAAACCCTGAGTATTTTCCAAAATGAGGACAAATCCAAGCGCTAGGACAAGTCCAAAAGGTACAGCGAATGCGACCCAGCCACTCCAGAATGCCCTTCTTTTGCTCTTGGCGGCATATTCTGCTACCCATGTGGACGCTGTTCCGAATTCAGCACCGAAGCTGATTCCCTGCAGAACCCTCATAATCAGAATTATCGCTACTGCTATTAAGTCAATAAGTCCTTTTCCTACAGGTACAAGGCCTATAATTAGAGTCGAAATACCCATAAGGATAATCGCGTAGACCATGCTGTCTCTTCTTCCGATCCTGTCGGCAAGCTGGCCAAAAATTGTTGCTCCTATTGGACGCACCATTATTCCCAGTGCATATGTTGAAATTGCTCCTACAATTCCACCATAAGGCCCAAAGAATAGAGTGCCCCATACCAGGCCTGCAATGGTTCCGGTTACAAGAAAGTCATATTGCTCAATGATCGAGCCAATTATGCTTCCCGTAGCTACCTTCGCAATTTCCCTATCTGAAGGCATGCCTTTCGAAACATTTGTTTCCATATTGAATGCAAAACATATTACTATATAAATTGTTCTCAATACATTTTTTCTTTTTCTCTCTCGAATAAATTTATACAGAAATTTTTAATTTGAATTATATGATTACTCCATATTTTATCAAATGTGCTATCATATCTGAGATATTTTTATCAAATACAGTTATGGGAATCTGAATAATTTACTTTATGGGCCAAAGATTGTTATTCACATTCATATGTAAGTACTCAGTATACTTACTGTTAATAATAACAGAATATTTATTTCCGAATTCCAGGTTTTTCGGGCATATCTGTTATTCTAAGGGCACAATCTGTGATATTGGCTAATGTCTTCTGTTTTTTGATTAGAAGGCTGGTGAATTTAGGTTATTCAAGCATAATTAACGCTTTCAGCCCTGTTCTTAATAAGTGCCAGT
>JAKAAJ010000044.1 GCA_021802365.1 Thermoplasmata archaeon
TGCCGCCAGAAAGTTCCTTTGGATAAGCTCTTTCAAAACCATCTATTCCAACCATCTTCATGAATTTAAGAGCTGTTGCTGTTCTTTCCTCCTTATTCCGCATAATTGGTTCAAGAACAACCTCTATATTGTGCTGAACATCAAGCCAGGGGAAAAGTGCAGCATTCTGGAAAACTACCCCTATTCTGCTTGTATGCTGATCCACAGGTTTTCCAGATATAAGTACAGAACCGGAGCTTGGCTTTACCAAGCCAAGTACCATGTTAATCAGGGTCGATTTTCCGCAGCCAGAGGGTCCAATAAGAGTTACAAATTCATTCTGGTTTACCTTGAAGGATACATCTCCTACTGACACAAGTTTTGCACGTTTTGTGGAATACTCCATGTGTGCATGCTCGAAGGAGAGTATTTCCTGCATGCCATGGGAATGGCTTCCCAATATGAAAATTTACCCAGAGATTCATTAAAGACATCTGGAAATTTTTTATGAAATCCTGAAATAACATGGCGGAAAACATGAATACAGGTATGTGGAAAAAGGCATTTCTCGAAATACCTGAAGTAAGCCCGGAAGAGTTTTCAAGGCTAGATCTGGTCTCAAAATGGCTCATTGCATCCAGGGGAGCTGTGGCAGTCATGTCACTCCTAAGTGCTCTGATAGGCGGATTGTTTGCTTACCTGACTGGAACAATCAATCCATTCTACGTTATTCTTCTGGCACTGGCTCTCTTCCTTGCGCATGGTGCCAGCGACCTATTCAATGACTATTTTGATTACAGGTCCGGGCTGGATAGTGGAAACTATTTCAGGACACAGTATGGCCCACAACCTGTCATATCTGGCCTGATGACCGAAAGGCAGCTTCTTGTCTGGGCTACAGTCACCACAGTCATTGCAGGAGCCATAGGGATTTATTTCACTATCCTCCGGGGCCCTGCAGTTCTTGCATTTTTTATACTCGGACTGATAATTCTCATTTCATATACTGGAGGCCCTCTTCCGCTTAAGAAGTTCGGTATTGGGGAACCAGCAGCTTTCATTGTATGGGGGCCTCTGATGATAGGTGGAACCTTCTATTGCCTGACAGGCACACTTCCAGCATGGGTCATGGTCGATTCCGTTCCATATGCCCTGGGAGTAATGGGAGTACTCTTCGCAAAACATACTGACAAACTTAAATTTGATCAAGAAAGGAATATCAGAACGATACCGGTGCGGTTGGGAGAGAAAAAAGCAAGGTCTGCAACAAAAATCATAATAACTCTCATGTACATTGTGCTGGCAGTCTCAGTTGTTGCCGGATATATGCCTTACCTGACAGCAATAGCATTCGCCAGCATACCTTCTGCTATGGAAGCATACAGAATTCTTGGGAAAACAAGACCGGAAAATAAGCCAGATGATTACCCTTCAAGTTCCTGGCCACTATGGTTTGTGGGCTATACATTTGTATTTAACAGAAAATATGGGTCTCTGTTCGTGGTAGGACTGATTGCGGGGGTAATTCTCTACCACCTTGCGGGTATTCCGCCATTTATGAAAATTATTTGAATGAGTTAAGGACTGAGAAGTGTCACTCCTTCAGTTCAAACTCATGACCGTTCATAGGAAGAATGACGTCATAGCCGTCAAGTGCCTCCTGAAGCTTCGGCCTGTCCTCACCATGGCAGAGTATTACTCTGCTGGGATCCACTTCCTTGACAAATTTTACAAGGTCATCGTGTCCAGCATGTGCAGAGAGGTCGAAGAACTCTATCTGCATCTCTGGCTTCACAGGTGCACCTGCGATATTCAGGATTCCAGTCTCAAGGAGGCTCCTTCCGTTTGTGCCCTCTACCTGATATCCGGAAAGGAATATGGCGCTCTTTGGATCTGAAGCAAGTTCCTGAATATAACCAAGAACGGGTCCTCCATCAAGCATTCCTGAGGTTGTGATAACCACATCACTGTGTTCCAGAACAGACTCCCTCATCCTCCTTCCTCTGACCTGGTGGACTCTTCCAACACTTTTTCTGAATGCGTTCCTTGATCTCAGGAATCCTGGAAGATCCAGATAAAGACCTGTTATGAGATTTCCCATTCCGTCCACCGAGACATTAAGGCCAAGATCCGCAACAATCATTGTGAGTTCCTGAGTTCTTCCCAGTGCGAATGATGGAAGTATGACCTTTCCACCATTGTCAACTACTTCCTTGATTCTGGATTTCAGCCTAGCTGTAACCTCTTCACGAGGCTCATGGTTTTTTCCAGCGTAGGTGCTTTCCATAATAAGTGTGTCTGCTTTAACTGCCTTGGCCCCGTAAAGGAGATTTGTATCGGAAGTGTATAGATCCCCTGTTACAAGTGTACTGGAAGAGTTGTCAAATTTCCACATGGATGAACCTGGAATATGCCCTGCTGAATATGGTGTGGCTGTATAATCTCCAATCTCCACGGTTTTTCCGTATTCCACTGTATTTATGGAGCTGAACAGTGATGATATGTCATCCTTGTTGAACCTGGCTGGATATCCCTCCAGATTCATTATCTTTACAGAATCCTCCAGAAGAGGGCGCATACTGCTGGCCGTCATTGCAGTGGCATTGAGAATCGGCGTGTCTTTCTGATAACATACAGGCACTGCTCCTATGTGGTCAAGGTGTGCATGTGTTATGAATATGTTCTGCACCTTCTCATATGGCATGGGGTATTCCGGGGGTTTTTCCGGAACTACTCCATAGTCAACCATAAAACTGTTTTTCCCATCCTCTATTTTGATTGCGAGCCTGCCTACTTCTTCGGCTCCTCCTAAAAATTTTATTTTCATATACTACCTCAAGCTTTTGCATCATTCAATCTCTGTGAACACTGGCATTCTCTTTTTCCATGAATTCTGGGGACGGATTTCCTGACCACTTCAGTCACCCTTTCCTCATTTTCCTTCATAACCCGGAAGACCTCTGCTGCCTCCACCGGCTTAGTGGACCAGACATCATAATCAGTCACTGTGGCAATAACAGAATAGCACATTCCAAGTTCATCAGCAAGATTAACCTCAGGCACCAGTGTCATTCCTATTATGTCAGAAAATTGCCTGAACATATTGGATTCGGCTCTCGTGGAAAATCTTGGACCTTCCACAACAGCATATGTCCCACCAAGTTTTACATCTGGGCTTCCTGCCTTTGCAGTTTCGTAAAGAATTCTATTCATGTGGGGACAGAAAGGGTCCGCAGCTGAAATATGATAGACTTCAGGCCCATCATAGAATGTCAGCTCCCTTCTCCTCGTGTAGTCGATGAACTGATCCGGTATTACCGTAAATCCCGGTGCCAGCTCTTCCTTCAGAGAACCAACTGCGTTTGCAGCAATTATCCTTTCAACACCAAGTTTATGGAGGGCCATTATGTTGGCTCTGTAGTTCACCTTATGAGGTGGGAACTGATGTTTTTTTCCATGCCTGGGTATGAAGGCAACTTCAACACCCTCTATCTTTCCAATCTCAACCGGAGCAGAAGGTTCACCAAATTCTGTCTTCACATTTTCTGTTCTTGTATCCTGCAGGAGGTTGTACAAACCGCTACCTCCTATTATCCCTATTTGTGCCATTGAATCACTGAGTTGAAATGAACGGGGGAATATCCCCTGATCATATTTAACTTATGGCAATGAAAATGCGCAATTTCGTTGGCACCAGTATAAGTGGGATATCTTATTTCCTGTCCTTTCTCAATTCTGGGAAAAGATCCTTCTTAAGTACTTTCATGAATCCTGACCCATACTGTGCGGCTTTCTTTTTTCTCTGCGAAATCTCAGAGGGAATTCCCAGTAAAGCTGCAACCTGCCTGAGAATCAATTTATTCTCAGTCCCAGAGATGTTGTATTCCCTCTGGGATATGCCACTTATCTCCATGATTCCGCTTTCGAGATATGGGCAGATCAACTTCTTTCCGAAGTGCTCTGCTATCAGGTTCTCTCTTGGAAGAGTCACAGTGTGAAGTTTTTCAATTGCATCAGCATTTGAAATTCCTGGATCGGCAAGGAATTTCGAATACCCGTAAAAAATCTCATCTGCTCCCTGTCCTGTGATGAGAGTCTTCTCATCCATATTGTCAAGAACTGCTGCGAGAACTGTTTCAAAACCAAGATCACGCTTATCTGTGCTTGGATCAATCTCCATCACTGTTCCTGCATAACTGATTATATCTTCACGGGAAACAATGATTTCTTTACAATTCCTGTTCAAAAGCTGAGCTGCCATCTTCGCATTGTCAAGGTCCTTTGAACCAGCTATTCCCGTGACATAGGAAGAACAATTCTCAGGAGAAAGTGAGAGAATCACAGAGCTGTCCAGTCCACCAGAAAGGGCGACAGCAATGGAATCGTCACTGATAGATGAAAAGAATGTACGAAGTTTTTCCAGAACCTGATCAGCCAGCTTGTCTATCTTAACGGTCAATGAAAAGAGATTCAAATTGATTATATAATCTGGAACTCTCTCTCAATGTGGACTACGTACCGGATACCTCAGTAATAGTGGATGGCAGGTTTACCACTTTCGTGAAGGAGAAGAGGGGATGCAGGGTTATACTGTCGGAGGCAATGCTCTCAGAGGTAGAGCACCAAGCCAACGATGGTCGTTCAATTGGATTTGCAGCGCTTGAGGAGCTCCGCAGGCTTAGAGAACTGGAAAATTCTGGTTACATATACCTTGAATTCACAGGAGAAAGACCTCAGGAATGGCAGAGGAGGGCCGGTAAAAGTGGAGAGATCGATGAGATAATCAGATCGGTTGCAGCTGCAAACAATGCAACTCTTGTGACAGGGGATCAGATTCAGAGGGAGATAGCAGGAATAAAGGGCATTGATGTAATTTATCTTGAACCCCCAACAGGAGAACCAAGGAACATAGAGGAATTCTTTGATCAGGAGACGTCATCAGTACATCTCAAGACAGGTGTGGAAGCCCTTGCCAAGAAGGGACCTCCTGGAGATGTTCATCTTGTGGGAACCGGAATAACATTATCAGAACAGGAAATGGAGAATATTGCCAATCACATCGTCAAGAGGGGAAGAAATGAGCCGGGGTCCTTCATTGAGGTGGACTCCCATGGTGCAACGGTCATTCAGCTGGGCAATATGCGTATAGTCATAACAAGGCCCCCGTTCTCCGATGAGATTGAAATCACAGCGGTACGGCCTGTCAGGAAACTGTCCATTGGAGATTACAGCATTTCACCGGATCTGCTTGCAAGGCTTGAGGATCAGGCTCGCGGTATCCTGATTTCCGGTGGCCCTGGAGAGGGAAAGAGCACATTTGTTCAGGCTCTTGCCGAGCATCTATCGTCCAAAGGGCACATTGTAAAGACCATGGAACGCCCCAGGGATCTTCAGGTTGAAAAGCGAATCACGCAATATACAGCACTGGAAGGTTCCATGGAGAAGACCGGTGACATTCTGCTTCTCGTGAGAGAGGATTATACAGTATTCGATGAAATGCGTGTCACTTCTGATTTTCTGGTATACTCCGATCTGAGAATGGCAGGAGTCGGCATGATTGGTGTTGTGCATGCTACAAGAGCTATAGATTCCATACAGAGGTTCATCAACAGGATAGAGCTGGGAATGATACCGCAGGTAATAGATACAATAATCTTCATTGAAGCAGGAAAGATATCCCAGGTTCTTGTGTCCCGATATTCCGTCAAGGTTCCAGGTGGTATGAAGGAGGAGGACCTCGCGCGTCCTGTAATAGAGATCCTGGACTTCCAGACCGGAAAGCCTGTCTTCGAGATATACACCTTCGGGGAGCAGATAGTCGTTGTTCCCGTAACAGCTGAAAAGGAGCCAAGTGGACTGATGAAAATGGCACAGGAGAAAATATACAGCGATCTTTCAAAAATGCTTGGAACAAATAAGATAAAAGTCTCACTTCATGGTGAAGGAAGGGCCCGTGTGAATGTCCCGGAGGACCTGATGTCCAGAGTCATAGGGAAGAAAGGTGCAACTGTTAATGAACTGGAGAAAAAATTCGGTCTGCATCTTGACATTGAGCCTCTCTCCGATGAATATTACCAGGAAAGAAGAGTGGCAGGTATAGACATAAAGAACAAGATAATATACCTCAACGTGGAGGTCCCAAATCAGCAGGTCAAGTTCTATGTAGATAATATCCTGATTCTTCAGGCAAGAAGTTCAGGTAAGGGAATAGTTAGAATTAAAATACAGAGCGACACAGGGGCAGCCCTGTATAATTATATAAAAGCAGGGAAGAGTGTGGAATATTCCGTTTCTCCCTGAGTTCAATGTTTCTGATTAAGGTATTCGTAGATGAGCCTTACACCGAAACCTGTTGCCCCATCAGGCAGATAAGCTACATGCGGTGTGGTTGGTTCAGTCCAGGCTGTACCTGCGATATCCAGATGGACCCATGGTGTTTCACCCACAAAGTTGCTGAGAAAAGCCGCAGCAGTTTCAGCACCTCCAGGCCTGCCTCCTGTGTTCTTTATGTCTGCAACCTTGCTTGATATCTGATCCTTGAAGTCATCGTCAAGCGGTAACCTCCACACATTTTCCCATGTCCTCTGGGAGGCACCAACAAGTTCTCTCATGAAGGTATCGTCGTTGCCCATCATCCCGGCATATATGTTCCCAAGGGCCACAACGCATGCTCCCGTCAGAGTTGCAAAGTCAAGAACCCTTGAAGGTGAGTATTTTTCAATGCCATAGGCAAGTGAATCTGACAGTACAAGCCTTCCCTCTGCATCAGTGGATATGATCTCTGAGGTTTTACCGTTATAGTGCTTCAGAATATCTCCTGGCTTGTAGGCATTTCCTCCTGGAAGGTTTTCTGTGAGCGCCATTATGCCAACAAGATGTCTCTTCAGGGACAGGGTAGATGCCAGTTTCATTATGCCCAGAACAGCTGCTGCCCCACACTTGTCAAACTTCATGTCAACCATGCCATCAGGCGGTTTCAATGACAAGCCGCCACTGTCAAATGTTATTCCCTTGCCAACCAGAAGAAGAGGTTTCTCCTCGGAGCCTGTGTATTCCATGATCACCATTCTGGCTGGTTCCTTCGCAGCCCTTGAGACACCTTCAAGACCACCCATTCCCAGCTTGATGAAATCTTCTCTTCCAAGCACTGTGACTTTTATTCCACTGATCTCCTTTGCCTTTGTTTCAAAAAGAGTGGGTGTTCCAATTGACGGAGGCTGATTGGCCATTTCCCTGGTGAAATTGGTGCATTCACCCACTGCAGATCCCTCCTTTACTCCATTTGTGTCGTCTGTTTTTATGAATATATTTTCAACTGAAAATTTTCTCTTTTTCGATCTGTAGGTATCAAACTCATAGAGAGTGATGGCCGCCGTGTAGGATGTCTCAAAGGCCGAGTTATCCATGGGGGGTGGAATTATGGCGATGTCCTTTGCACCCAACTTTGCCACTGCCATTATGGCCTTTGAATATGATCTTCTCATAATTTCAGTTGAGAATTTTTCCCTCTTTCCAAGTCCGACGTAGGCATAAATAGACTGGCCGGATGGAATAACTGCATTTGTATTCTCCCTGCCATTGAATCCCATCCTTTCAAGGAGCTCCCTGTTGTTTGCTGATGCTTTCTCCAGAAATTCCGGGCCCTCGAAACAGGGTTCCAGAATGTATCTGTGTTCTGATTCTTTAAATTCTCCCTGAACTGCTTTTATGTTCATTGAGGAGAATCGCATCACAATATAAACCTTAAGCGAATACACATGTGTAAGATAAAAACGGTTATGGTGTCAAAAATATGGAATGCACAGTTTGCGGAAGGAAAGCGGTATACAACTACAGGTACAACGGGACAAGTGCCTGCAGGGAGCATTTCATGGAAGGGTTTGAAAGAAGGGTGAGGCAGGAAATCCGCAGACAGATAAGGTTCAGGAGGCCGGAAACCAGAATTTCAGTGGCAATTTCAGGTGGTAAGGACAGCTCTGTTACCCTCTATCTATTGAATAAGATTCTTGGAAACAGAAAGGATGTAATTCTATCAGCATTCACAGTGGACGAGGGCATAGAGGGATACAGAGGGCCCGGGCTTCAGGCTTCAATAAATCTGTGCAGATCTCTTGGAATAAGGCATGATGTGAAATCATATCAGCAGGTTTTCGGAACAACCATGGACAGAGTTGTATCTGAAGACCCTGATACAATCCCCTGTGCCAGATGCGGCCCTATGAGGAGAGAACTGATCAATGACCTCAGTATGACACAGGGTGGGGATTACGTGGCACTTGGCCTGAACCTTGATGATTATGCCCAATCTGTTCTCATGAATGTTGTTAGAGGAGACCTGGAAAGGATGACAAGGATGGCTCCCCATAATGTAGAGAAGGAAGGTCTCGTGAGGCGAATCCTCCCTCTAAGGCGTATTCCGGAGAAGGAGGTCGTTGTCTATGCAACTCTTGCAGGGATTCAGTTTGATCATTCCTGGTGTCCCTATTATGGAAGGGCCCAGAGGAACACTTTCAGGGAGATTCTTCAGAGACTTGAGGAGAAAAGCCCCGGTGCTAAGTTTGGCATAATCAGGTTCAGCGATGATCTGAGATCCTCTCTCGCAGTGGAAGTCAGTAAAACTGGAATAGGCAGGTGCAGATTCTGCGGTTCTCCGGCCTCTGGAGACGTTTGTGCAGTATGCAAACAGTCAGGGGTGAATCACTAGACCTCATGATAAGGAACCTGATATTTCCCTTTTCAGAATTCATAGTTCAAATGGAGTCTACGAAATGTTTATTACGCCTTCACTGATTTTGGCAGGCTGTTTTACTCATCAGGGGTTGTAGCTTAGCATGGTTTGAGCACCCGGCTGATAACCGGGAGGTCACCGGTTCAAATCCGGTCAGCCCCATTCCCAATTAGGTTTAAACACTAAAATAGACATGGAAATTTGAAAGGTTGCTTATATACTCAGATTGCAACATCTACATTTTTTTGTAGTTCACAAAACTAATTCAGGATCAGT
>JAKAAJ010000045.1 GCA_021802365.1 Thermoplasmata archaeon
TTCAATCTCTTAGCATCAGCCATAGTCTGTTCATCCACACGTATACTCACAAGTTTTGTCATACGATACTGTATGACAAACAATATATATATAAAATACGTTAGGTTATATAACCACCATAACTTTGTCTTTCTAAAAAATATGGATAATTGTTGAAACCCTGATGGCCTATCTTTTAGAAAATGATTTGCCGTCCGAAAGCCTCATGAATCCCTTCATTATTGCACATATAAGACGCACAGAAAGATCAGTCAATGCTGTTCGAACGCTTCTACACTCACCCAAATGAATTCCATGAAATCTAAGCCAGGAGGAAATAAGGAACATATCAATTGTCAGAATAATATGGTCCCACGATTGTGGGGAATTCTATAAATTCCGGGATACACCGAATAAAAATTGAGTAGAGTATCATTGTGTCCCCTTACCGTTGAATGAATGACGGAAAGATTCTAAGGAATAAGGCTTATACTTTGGCCTTCCCGGTATCGCTGTTACCCATTCTTGGCACCTACCTGCAGTGCTAGCTGGCGTTTAGCATCGGAATTTCATGGATATTGTCCATGATATAACCATATGTTGCAACCATGACAAGCTTTTCAAGATAATTCTGCATATATTGTACTAAATGTTATATACGCAAACAAGCTTAATCAGAGGTAATGCCAAATTACCTTGATGAAGACGAATTCAACCGATGGCAGACCCATGCCAGATCAACACTGAGGTCAGCCTATATTGATAAATCTTCAGGCTTTTACAACTGGGCATGCTTTAAGGCCCAGCAATCCGCGGAATATTCAGCTAAGGCATTTCTCAGGGGGATAGGTTTTGATTCTTTTGGTCACTCTGTATCCATGCTGCTCAAGAAGGGTGGATTCAGCGAAGATTCAATTAAACTGGCGAAAAAGATCGACAAATACTATATACCAACCAGATACACAGATGCCTGGTCAGAAGGTCTTCCCGAAGACTACTACACCATTGAAGAGGCAGAAGATGCCCTGGAGTGTTCTGAGAAGGTTATTTCGGAGGTGGACGACAAGTGGAAATCATTGAAAGGCGCAAAAGACAAAGAGACGAAGTAATCGGGCAGGTGTCGGAATTCACCAAGGGATTGAATTTCAAATGCACAGTTCTGCTCATAGGTTCTTATGCAAGGGGCGACTTCAATCTGTGGAGTGATGTTGACCTGCTGATCATCGGTGAATTCAGTGGGACTCCAGTAGAAAGATTGAAGAACATTAACCTACCAGCAGGTTACGAGGCTATTTTGTTGACGCCGGATGAACTGGTCAGAAGAAGGAATAAAAATGACCGGTTTATCAACGAATCATTGGAGAATGGTGTTCTTGTTCGGGATGACCTACATTTGATGCCTTGAAGCACTCCATGGCGTTTCATTCATTATCCTTCGCTGGAATCTTGTTTTACCACGCACGTATAATACGATGTATTCATCCAATCACTGAAAATATCCCTGAATGATTTTCTCCCCTAATTTGGCGATTCAATATCCAATCACCATGAGTGCTTCGACGCTTCACGAAAAATAAGATTAAAGAAGATCAGATTCTTCTTCCATAATGGTCTTCAGTTGTGATTTCATCTGCCCAGATCCAAGATCCGCTTCGAAAACCATGTAGTTCTGCTTCATTCCAACTGCGAAGGTTATATTTGGTCCACTTGTGCTTGATATATTGAATTCGAAGAACTTCATACCATTATAGGTTTGATTTATTATTGATAGACCAAGGGGATTACCCTTCAGAGAATTGTTCAGGAGAGTTGTAATATTCATATATGCCTGTGATACAGTTGCTGCACTTGTTGCCTGGATATATCCAAGCGCAAATGTTATTTTTTGGCTGGACGATGAAAAAGCCTCGAGGGCAAGTCCCGATATGGCTGTTCCATTGTTTGTTATATTGAAAGCGGAACTGAAATTATTCTGTTCAGAATTGAACATACTGGTGTTTCTAGCATTTTTCAGAGCGAGATCAGGATTTATAATGTAAACACTAATGTTGAAATCTGATCTGAAAGAAGAACCCAGCGCAGATGTTACGTTGGATGTTCCGACAAGTCTTTCAGCTGAAACGAAGTTTATCCTGTAAGCGTTGAGGATCGATATTTCCGTGGAAACCATGCCTGTGAATGCTGCCATGGTCCTGTTTCTAAGTCCGTGATAGAATCCAAGGATGAAGTAATTTGAATATACCGCGTATATGGCTGAGGAATAATTATCACCTGTCCTGTTGAAACCATATACGAAGAATGATCCTGAAATCTCCCCATATGTGACATTTTTCAGATGATCCTTTGTTATGTTGCTGAAGATTGTTGAATTAGTCAGATTAGTATAGTTGATAGATGAAAATGCTGCATATCCGAAAACCAGAGCGCTGTCATTCTCCGTGGCAAAAAGTGCTGCTTGGGCATAACTTACATGCAGGTATGGGGCATTAACTGGGAATCCCGTTGAGGATGATGTTGATTCCGAAAGGTTATTTATCACAGTTCCAAGATCGGAGAGATTTGTGACACCTGCGGTCAGGTTGGCGACCTCATACCATCCTCCCGACATGGATGTATTAATTTCAGAAGTTGCCAGGACTCGCATTCCTGGGGAAGTTTCCAGCAAGGGAGATGAGGCCTTCAATGACAACAATTTCGGATCCTTTACGGCAATGAATCCTACGGCACCTATTACAACTACAATTACTACTACTACAGCTACTAGAGATGACTTCATCTACTTTACAATATCTTGTTATATATAAAAATTGCCACTGTTGTATTTTTTTAAATTCTGCCTAATTTCGTGTGGTTCCGTTCATCAAACTGCTTGGTTTAATACTTCGCAGATGATTGTCAGATTTATTCCATATAGCCTTACCTGAAAGATCCCTGAAAGGCTGAAATGGGTGCGCCGGATTCCGCAGTAAATACTTTCGGATAAACATAGTCCGTAAAAAAGATTCAAGATTTCCCGCCCCGCGTGAAGGAAGGGCAGCATTGTCTCTGATCGCTTTCCCCGGAGTGTGGGAAAAATCTGGCAAGATTAAATTCATGACATTCATCCATGCGAATCCGCCGTGTATTTCATGTTTCCAGCATAGAGATCAAAGGCACATCCTATCATTGATTGAGAATACCTCTTAATTCTCACTGAGATTTGGAACTATAGGGTTATCAGGCTTTCCATGAAACTTGAAGATAAACCAATCTGGATTATGGTACAATACAGATAGGGCATGTATAATACTATGCATTCATCAAGCAATGAATACATCCCTGAATGATTTTCTCATATAATTTCTGGGTTCAATATTTGAACTCCTATACTGATATATATTAATCTAAGCAATTCAATTTTAATGATTGAACTGATAAACTTCACAGCTGGATACAGTAAAGTCAAGGAAACACAGGCAATAATAGGCATAAATCTGGCCATAAACGGAGAGAAGGCCATAATTGTGGGACCCAATGGATCAGGAAAAACTACATTGTTCAGATCTATTCTGGGATTGGTACGGCAAAATGAGGGCGTCGCAAGAATCTTCGGAACTGATGTTAATGAGATTAGAGGTGATCTGAGGATTTCTACAAATATTCCCGAGGTGTACAGGCTAATAGATGGCTCTGTAAGTGACATCATAGACATGTACGCTGAACTTAAGAATTCTCCAGCAAAGGATGCCTACACTCTCTTGCAGGAATTTGGTCTGAGTGATATACTCAACAAAAGGATATTCAATCTCAGCACGGGACAGCAGAAGATGCTCTGCAACCTGCTGGCAGTAAGTTTCAATCCGACCCTTGTCCTTCTGGATGAACCATTTGAAAATCTTGACCAGAGCAGAAGATCCAGGTATTTTGACCTCCTGAACTCCCTGGATGCCGCTGTGTTACTCAACACTCATGAGCTTGATATCGTTAAGAGGCTGACAGACTGGTATCTTTTTTTCATGTTCCAGGGTAGATTATATGGAAAATTCAAAGGTTCTCAGATTGATGATCTCTACCTTAACAAAGGAGAAGTTGCAGGTAATATTTCGGTATGGAGTGCGGATTTAGGTACCTTCTCAATAACTCTGGGAAAAGGAAGTGTCAGGATAACAAACATACGGAACCTGAACTCCATGTTCGATGAGGTGGCATGATGCTGTTGAAATACTACCTGAAAGCGCTGATCTCAAGCAGGCCGCTTTGGGCATGGGGAGTTGGTTTCACAGTATTCTGGCTCTTCATGGGTGCATTTGTGTTCGGTTTCAACATGACAACAAAGCAGGAATCTCTGGGATACACCTCAGTATGGTATTCAATCATAGGCCTCATTGCATCGGGCGTCATAGCTACAACCATATCATATTCAGTATACTATGCCAACGCTTCACTGGCCTATTCCTTCCGTTTCACCAAGCTCAGGCCTTCAACCTATGTGTTTAGCCTCATGGCAGGAACTGCAGTTGTTGCTACAATTATAGGTGCAATACTCATGGCGGTCTCCGCTCTTATGTACAGCTACAAATCACATTACTCACTGATTCCAGCAATGCCGGTACAGTCGCTGGCAATCTTCTTCCTCTCCGGAATCTTTATGTTCCTGCTTGCAGTGATTCTTGTTGTATCAGTTAACAATTACGCAGGACTGAAAAGCATATCCTTTGTGGCCTTCATTCCGCAGATCCTGGCATATATCTTCGCATTTTCAGCCCTGGGACAGCCCCTTCCAGTTGATCTGGTTTACGTGAGCCCATTCTCTGATATACAGAGACTCCTCATGACAACTTACTATGGCCACAGGACACCATTGAACCTCAATGGAGTAAGCGGGCCCCTGCTCAACACCAATGTATTCATTATTTCCCTGTTGTTCTGGATAGCATTGCTCTTCGCAGTATCCATTATATTGGTATCAAGGATCAGGCCGGCATCCATTGAGGACGGAAGGCAGGTATGACTGACCAGGAAACAGAGCACATAGCTCAACAGCTAATATGCGTAGGTAACAGGGCAGTGGTAATGGAACGGTACCTGCTGAAAAGAGCATGGGGGATATATTATGCAATCTGGGCTCTTTCAATCCTTCTCTTCATCTACCTCCCTAACCTCCTGAACCCCATCAGGCCGGTCTTGCTTCAGGACATTGCTTTCGGTTCCTCATATGCTGTAATTATTGCGGTATCTGGCTATGTCTCCGGATGGGTTTTCAGCAGGGTGGCCAGAGCTGCAAAACTTCAGGGAGATCTTGCTGGAAATTTCGGGAGAAACTTCAAGGATACGATTCTAAATTATACGACTCTGATCTTGCTATTTCTTCTGGTGATACTGCTTGCAACAGGATTCTTCAAATTCTTTGTAGGCCTGTTTATGGAAGCCGTGATTCTCATACTTGTTGCCGTGTACGTTTACCGCTGGGTTACCCGTTCCCTGGGGAAGGTTCCGCCTGAGGCAGCCATGGCCATAATCACGTTCATTCTCAGCGACATATGTAGCACAATTTCTGTAATAGTAACAAGGGGGGCATTCTATTATGCCGATATCTGGATTCCAACAGTTGCTGCCTGGTTTCTTGCATCCATAATCTCCTTTGCCAATGCTGGTGATGAGCTGCTTCAGAACATAAGTCAAGAGGAGTGCAATTGAAATTGCCCTCGTCCTCCGATCACACACAGGAAACGTACCATGGTGAACTCAACACTAAACTGGAAGAGCTGAATGTTCTTCTTAACGAACCTGTGCTGAAATCAACTGCCAGACTATCCATACTCATAACGCTTGCTTTGAACAGTAAACTGACATTCACTGACCTTCTGACCATAACATCCATTGGCAAGGGAAGCCTCAGCAATCATATTGAAAAGCTTGCGTCCAACGGTTTGGTTAGCGTGAGAACAGTTCTGAGGAGCTCCGGGCCCAGGGTCATAGTGGAGATCACCGACAAGGGGAGGGCAGCATACAGAAAGTACTCAGAAATTCTCAGATACCTGATATGAATCCTATTGAGGAAAGTCCGTATTTATGCAATTTCTGCAGAGGCTGAAAAGAGTCTAAGACCATTGGGAATGAGGTATATAGACAAGAGAAAAAACAATCTTCCCGTTTCCTTCTTTTAAACGGCCTTTGATAACCCTGGTAGCATTGTAATGGACTTTGCAACGATCAGATCATTCCCACATTCGGTAAATTCCTGCTCACACATGAATTATTATTAATTCTTCCCTCATTGCGGGCGAATTTGAATGATAATTACTATGTGACAGCACAATTTTTACAAGTAGAGAAAATAACATTTAGTGTCACGTGTTGAGGATTTAAAAGAGGTAATATCTGAATGGTTCACTTGGACATTGCCGTATGTTCATGAACGTGATATTGAAATTCCTCTAGATGTTGACGTGGTCATCTCCATTGTTGGAACAAGGAGATCAGGTACGACATTCTTGGTTTACAGTCTTATTTCAAAACTTATAAGATTCCTTCCAAAGAGCAATATTCTATAGATAAACCTGGAGCATGAAGGGCTGAGGCACCTTGCGGCCGAAGATATTGGGGATCTGATCACAGCTTATTATGAGATCGGGAAGCCCGATAGGACAAGACCAATCTACCTTTTCCTGGATGAGATTCAGGCGGTGGAGGGCTGGAGCCGATGGATTAACAGGATATACGAATCCAAGGAATATCATATGTACCTGACCGGATCATCTTCCCAGATCCTATCACGAGAAATCGCAACTGAGATGAGGAATGGAGCATAAGTTACACATTATTCCCATATTCATACAGAGAAATACTGGAGCTGAAGAACATCGATATCCCGGATACAGAAATTCTGGCGAGATCTGAGAAAAGAGGAGAGATCATCGCTATCCTCCAAGATTTTCTTCAACAAGGTGGCTATCCGGAAATCCTAGATAATCCGGCAATAAGAGAGAATCTGCTTCATTCGTACATTGACGCGATTTTTCTCAGGGATGTTGGAAAAAGATTCAATGCAGAGCCATTGCTTCTGTCCTGCATGTTTGAGTATCTTTCTTCTGGCTACTCAAAATATTTCCGGGTCTAAAGCGTACCAATTCTTGAAAACAATAAGTTATCCTGTTGATAAAGAGCGCCATCTCCAGGACATCGGTTACAACGATCTGAGCAAGAAATCTCCGGCATTCAGGGAGGAGATGAATTGCGAACCAAACGATGATATGCCTGCGATCTATACGAAGACAATACCCATAGACAGGGGGAAATCTAAGCCCGATAGACCATCCAAAGAGGATGGCGGGAGATGGAGTAAGACCTTCGGATCGAATGAAGAAGGCACTGTCCATGAAGCAGGAAACTCCGGTGCTTTAGCATGGAGAGGATGTCAGCTCAATGAGGCGTTCATAGTCTTTCCAGTGGAGATTATTTCTAGAAGGTCAAGAGACGGGAAACAATACCCAAGAAAGATATATCTTGCGTATAATGGACTCATTGCTGCCATGAATGGAGAGGTTGACATTGGGAGAGAGATGTAAAATCTGGTGTTCATAGAGCTCTGAAGAAGGTCTGAACTATTCACCAGATTCAGTGTCTTTTACTGGAGAGAATATGGCAAATCTGAGAGCAGGGAAGTTGATTTCTTCATAGTCAAGGGTGGAAAGGTATCAGAATTGACCAATGTTTCATATGCCAGGTCTAGGGAAGAAGTCAATGAAAGGGAGATAATAGGCCTGGAAATGGCGTCTGGACAGATAATTTATGCTAAAACACCATTAAGAATTGCATCGAAGGCAAATTTGTCATCTCAAAGTGCTAATTTTTTGTTAATAATGATTGTATATGCTATAAACCGCTACTCTAGTTATTACATAATGAAACAATGGATAGGTTCATTCTCATTACGATGACCGTTGATCCGTCTGTGGAGTGGAGAAGTAATGAAATGTAGTATGATATCTAATTACTAAGTGTGTGATATCTATTGTTCCATGACAAACAATATTTTATTTCGGTTTTCACGTATCATTTAAACACACCTGCCTTGTAAACTACTGGATTAATGAAAATATGTGAAGCAATTACGATATGTTATCCCTATAATAGCGTTAATAATATTATTATATTACTACTATGTAAGATATAATGAATCACACTTACAAACAATTTACCAAGCAAATCCTACCCTTGAAAAAAAGTTGGCGGAAAAGAACACATCTCCTAAAAAATACCATAATGTGCATTGTTGATGATTCAGTCGACGCTACAGGAATCTAGAAATTCAATGAAAGATCCAAAACTGATACAGGCACTTTGGCAATAACGATATGAATTATGTACTTAGCTTAATGGCCCTTTCGGATCATTGTGATTGCCTAAAATATTGGGTTTAACTATTAGTTCTTGTGTATAAAAGCTTGAAAAATAAACTAAAGAGCATGATGTAAAATCCGAATTAAACTGGTCCTGATTAACTTGCATTAAGTAAGCAATATGAAAACATCAGAGGCCCTTGGATACTTGAAATAATCGGACAGGCTGAGAGCAGTCTTCAGAAGGTCTTACTTCACTTTCTTATATTTTTGTTCATAGAAGGCCTTTGTGTAGTTTGCCCTTTCCATTATGAATTTTAAAGCTTGATCAAGGGTAAGGTCAGAATCTGGATAGACATCTTTAGCTAACCAATAATCTATGGTTCTTTCAAGGATTTCTGGTTTCTTTCGGTTATTTGCTATTTTTTGGATCTTTTGGATTAATTCGATATCATATTCAAAAAGCATCGAAGATCATTTAAAAAAAATTAGCACTTTGAGATGACAAATTTGCCTTCGATGCAATTCTTAATGGTGTTTTAGCATAAATTATCTGTCCAGACGCCA
>JAKAAJ010000046.1 GCA_021802365.1 Thermoplasmata archaeon
AGCTGGATAGGCACAGAAGGTGGATTTACAATTGGGTTTGTACTCTGCATCCTTGGGGGTTTTATGGCAGTATCCTGGAAAAAGAGAAGGATTGGGGCTTCAATCCCAAACAATCCTGTTTGAACCATCTATAAGAATAATGGTTCCCTGTCCCTGATAAATGTACCATTCTGCAAGTCTCTGAACGCCTCATTTAGCTGCTCTTGGGAATTCATGACAATAGGGCCATACCAGTGCACTGGCTCCCTGAGGGGCCTCCCCGCAAGGAGTATGAACCTGGCCCCTGATTCGGACGACACAAGTTTGACAGTGTTCCCGTCCATACTGAAAACTATGGCGTCCCCCATTGAAAAGTTTGTATTCTGTGGATATACTGAAAGGGAACCTGCCATGGTGTAAAGGATAGTATTGTATCCATCCGGGACTATGTATTTGAAATCCGATTCAGGTTCAAGCACTATGTCCAGATAATGAGGATCAATCTTTAGATCTCCCTGGAATTCGGACTCATCTTTGCCATACTTGCCAGAAATCAGTTTCACCTTTGCTCCATCCCCATTATCAACGACTGCTACATTTCTTCCCTTTATATCCCTGTAGGATGGTTTATTCATCTTTTTTTCAGCAGGTATGTTCAACCAGAGTTGCAGTCCCACTGATGATTCTGGCATTCCAGAAGAAAGTATTGCCTCCCTTGGATCTGTTTTTTCGATCGGCCTTGGCATTTCCTGATGGTATATTCCGCTGCCGGAAGACATCCACTGGAGATCATTTGGGTAAATTGTCCCTCTGTTCCCTTCACTGTCCTCATGTGTTACTTTCCCATCCAGTATGTACGTGATTGTCTCGATACCCCTGTGTGGATGCCAGGGAAACCCTCTGATATATTCCTCTTTTTTGTTAGAGCCAAAATGATCCAGAAGGAGGAATGGATCTGTAATTGAAGCTGTAGAGTAACCTCCGAATATTCGGCGAAGCCTTACACCTGCCCCGTCCATAGTATCAGTTCCCCTGAATACCGCCTGAACCTCCTTTAATTTTTCATTTTCTGGCATATTGTCACAAGTACACCATTGCATCACTGCACAAATATGTTTGCAAATGTTTAATAATTATGGTGTAGAACCTGCCAGTTTAACTTAATAGCAAGTAACGGATTAGGAATTATGGTAGACATAATTCGTGATTCACTGGCTGGAAAAGTTGCAGTAATACTTGGTGTGGGGCCAGGTCAGGGAATGGCAAGTGTAAGAATGATGATCAATTTTGGGGCCAAGGTTGCCATAGTATCAAGATCAGGCAATATGTTTGGCCTGGTGGAATCTTCCACCATTAAAGCATTCAAGGCTGATCTATCTAAGCCCGAGCAGATCAGTGCAGTCAGGGATGCAATACTGAAGACCTATGGACAGATTGATACCGTAATATCAAACGTTGGAAAATGGGAAGCCTCAGGAAAGGAATTCCCGGATGACACTTTCTTCATGTCCATGCTGCAGACAAACCTCCTCAGCCATCTTCGAATTATAGAGTCATTTTCAGAGCCTATGAAAAAAAATGGAGGTTCCTTTGTCCTCGTTGGAGCATCCCCGCATATCATGCCAGGCAACGATCTTTCCTACAATATATCCAAGGCAGCAGTACCGGAGCTGGTCAGAAAAACCGCTGAAACGCTCAGGAAGTACAATATAAGAGTTAATGGGGTTATGCCGGGTTCAGTTGGAAAGGAGGACACCTATTACAAGGTCTTCCCATTTAACTTCACAAAGTTTTCAGAAAGCACAAACCTTGAACCTATTGAGATAGCAATGGTAAATGCATTTCTGGCCAGTGAGATGTCACTTGGAATTAACGGCCAGTGCATTAATGTTGACAGGGGTCTAAATACAATTACCAAGTAATTTTATGTATGATCCTTACATAAAGAATCATGACCTTCGAGAACGAACTGACATATGTCAGGATGACAAAAGGCGGAAAAGAGAAGGAATTTCATGATCTTTATGAGAAGGCTCTCAAAGACGCCGAAAAATATCTGAATAAGGAATACCCGAATATTATCGTGACCGAGATAATTGAGAAAGAGAAACTGAAGGATATCTCCCCCATAGACGGAAAAGAAATAGGAACATTTCAAGCAGCTTCTGAAGATAGCGTAAGGAAAGCAATCTCCATGCTGAAGTCCAATTATAAGAAGTGGTATCACTATGGATACAGAAAAAGGGCATCCATCATTCTGAAAGCAGCTGACCTTTTGAGTGAGAAAAAATTCCTCATATCCGCCCTCCTTGCTTATGAGAATGGCAAGAACAGAACAGAGGCTATGGCTGATGTTGATGAAGGCATAGACTTTCTCAGATATTATGCATTCGACCTCATACAGAACAATGGATACGAGAGACTCACCGGAAAAGGCTACGACAACGAAGAGAGCTTCAGCGTAATGAAACCTTATGGCGTCTTCGCTGTGATCCCTCCTTTCAACTTCTTTGCAATTACTGTAGGAATGACCGCGGCACCTCTTGTGGCCGGCAACGGCGTTATTCTGAAGGCTTCCGGGGACATTCCCATAAGCACTTACCTCACAGTAAATATGCTCTATGAGGCAGGAGTGCCGAAAGAAGCACTTGCCTTTGTTGCGGGTAAGGGGTCTGTTGTAGGAAAGATGATAACTGAGCATGACGATATCGGAGGAGTCGTCTTCACCGGATCCAGAGAGGTTGGAATGGGCATATACAGAAATGCCCAGGCTAAGAGACCAAAGCCTGTGATCACAGAAATGGGTGGAAAGGATGCAGTCATTGTTTCCAACAACTGCAGGCTTGATGATGCAGTAGAAGGTGTTTTCAGAGGGGCTTATGGATACTCTGGACAGAAATGCAGCGCAACTTCACTTGCATATGTTCACAGGGATGTTTATGATGAGTTCGTGAAGAAACTCTCTGAAAAAGTCAGAAACCTCAAACCGGAGGACCCAAGAAAGAAAGAGGCGTTCTTGAATCCGGTAGTAAACCGTGAAGCATATGAGAGATTCAAGAACCTGACACCAAAGTTTTCAGAAGGAGGAAAAGTTGTTGCTGGAGGAAAGGCTCTTGATCAACCGGGCTTCTATGTTGAAGCGACATTAATTGCTGATGCAAAACCAGATTCTCACGTTGTCAGGGAAGAGCTGTTCCTCCCGGTACTTGCAGTTCTTAAGGTAAACAGTGTGGAAGAGGCCGTCGAACATATCAACAAATCTGAATATGGATTGACCGGAGGCATATTTACAAACAGCCAGAAGGAAATGGAATATTATTTCGACAATGTCGAAGCAGGAGTTATATATGCCAACCGTACCAGAGGTGCAAGCACCGGTGCTGTTGTCGGCTCCCAGCCATTCGTTGGATGGAAAATGAGTGGAATAAGCGGTAAAGGTACCGGATCCTACTACTATCTCCAGCAGTTTATGAGGGAGCAGTCTCAGACAATTGCACACTCAGATATTTCCTGAATTCCCCCTCATTACCAAATTTTTTTGTATCATTTATCCTGAATTTTTCAGCTAAAATTTGTTTCTGTATTTCAACAAAATGTTCGAAATCAATGTCGGTTTCACTTTCTAGGCTCAGACTTGTCATTATATCATGGTCGAACCCGCAGGGCATTATCTTTGAAAATGGAACCATATCATTGCTTACGTTCAGTGCGGCCCCATGAAGAGTGGAGAAACCCTTAACTGCCAAGCCGATGGATGCAATCTTTTTGCCGTTTAAAAGCCAAAGACCTGTTTCCCTTCCCAGCCTGCCCTCTGAACCTTTCCCATATCTTAGAAGTGCCTCAGCCATGGATGATTGAATTCTCTCTATAAGCTGGAGAACATTTATCCCATTTTCTTTCAATGATACGATAAAATACATTACGAGCTGGCCGGGGCCATGGTAGGTGACTGACCCTCCACGTTCGATCCGGATAGGCTTTTCCTCAAGATAGGGATATTCTTCCGGATTGTCATGTATCCCAGTAGTGAATGTTGGAGGATGCTGAAGCATCATTATGATGTCGCCAGTTTGGCTTTTGTTTCGTCTATCATTCAGAAGTCTCTGAATTTCAAGGGTTGAGAAATATTCAGACAGAAAAGAAGTGTTGTCAATGATAACGCTTCTTCCAGAATTTACCACTGGAACATTATCCATAATCAAAGGAATGTGGTAATGTAATTTCAAATTTTTTAAGAACAATTAATAATCAAAACACATATTGCCTTTCCATGGTGCCCGATCAGGGAACTCTTACCCAGTTGATGATAATGCTCCGTATCCTGCAGGGAGAGGATAGGCCGGCGGATATCTCCCGGGAGGTGGGCATTACCCTGCAGGGTGTGCAGTACAATATCAAACAACTGGAAAAGAGAGGACTTCTTGATCAAAATGGGCATGTCACCAAGGATGGATTTGCTTTTGTGGAGACATACCTAACAAATCTCCGCGATTTCGTCTCTTTAAATCTCAGCAGGCTTGACACAGTAAATACCTGGGAGGCAATTGCTGATAATGACTTTTCAAAAAACGACAGGGCACTTCTTCGAATGGAGGGAGGGTATCTTCATGCACTTGCCACTGATGGGCCTTACTCAGGCACTGCTGCATGGGATGCCAGGAAAGGGGAAATAGTAGGAATAGGGCAGGTCAAGGAAAAAATCGAGGTCAACATTGGGGAAGTTATGATCCTTGTGGTACCAGTTTCCCCTTCAATAGACAAATCAAGTGCATTAATGGAGGAAATTGGAAAAGCATCACAAAAAAACCACATAATAGCAGTATCTGGAGAACATGCGTACTATCTTGTAAGAACCGCAGGATATGATCCAAGGATTGAGTTCGCCTCTCTGGAAGGCAGTTTCGAAGCTGCTTCCAGGGGACTGAACGTCTTACTTGTAATATCAAGCAGAAGGTTTCATTTTGCACTGAGCCTGATCAAGGAGATGGAGACCAGATACCCTGAAATTAACCTGCAAATCAAATATTTGTAGATATAGAAATATATAATCACTAATATTTTGCTATAGATATTTAGATGGCACAATTGAATTTTCCATAATTATTCAGGTGCGTAGATATAAAAAAAACTCATCGGAATAATAAATATTTAAATACAACATTTTAATACGACTGATTGTCAACTTTGAGGTGCAAATATGGAGGAAGATGGCAGTGGCCGTAGGGTTTCAGATTTTGGCAGATCTATATGGCGTGGATCCGGACATAATTTCAAAGGCCGACAACATATATCCGATTATTGAGGATGCTGTTAAGGCAGGTAATTTGACAAGAATATCGTCCGATTATTACCAGTTCCAGCCAGCGGGTGCAAGCGGAGTGGTTTTACTGGCAGAGTCTCATCTGTCATTTCATACTTGGCCGGAGTATGGGCTTGTTACCTTGGATGTCTACACATGTGGTGATCCAAAAGGGGCAGAAACAGCATTTGATTACCTTGTGGAACACCTGGGTCCCGATAAAATAGATTGTAAGAGGCTGAGAAGAGGAACCTCTGTAACAGAAGAGGTAAAGGTGGAGAAGCCGGAGCACCTTATAATACAGTAAAGGTGCAATGTTGAGAAGAACTCTTCCTGCTCTTCTCATTCTCACTGCAATCCTTTTTTATTTTTCTTTATTCAGGACTCTTGCTAATGTTTTTGAGATCATTTCTATTGATGCTGTCTCCATTATTGCTCTTGTAATTTCCAGTGATGTGTTTGTTGATGAGGCAAGGTCCCTATCGTCAAGGTTTCACATAAGCAGCTCTTCCATGGGGAAGTTTATTCTTGGTACTGGAGCCGTCCTGGATGAAATAGCTGTTGTTCTGGATTCCTCACTGAGAGGTTTTGGAGGAATAAGCTTTGGAACAATAGAGGGATCAAACATACTGACTCTTGCAATACTTATAATATTAATTCCTCTGTTTGTGACTGGAGTTTCCAGGAAGCAAACTGTCGGTGCAATGTTTGTTCTTGTTGCCAGTTCCATTGTACTGCCACTTGCATTTCTTCCTGTACATTACACGCTCATATTTGCCCCATTTCTAATCCTGATCTTTCTTCTGTATGTATTGACAGGCAATTCACAGCATACCCCGGCAGAGAACGAAAAGATTCAGAGGTTCAGCATTCCTGTTATGGCCCTTTCAGTTTTACTGCTGGCACTCTCCTCAAATGCCCTTGTTATATACACTGACAGGATATCTGCAATTTCCGGGATAAGTTCATTTGCCTCAGGGTTTATTGTAACTGGCATCGCCGGTTCACTCCCTGAAATCACCATGTTCATTACAAGCATAAGAAAAGTTGACGGCCAGGCCGCCATGGGAGTGGTGATAGGATCAACCATTTACAAGGGGACTTTTCTCCTTGCAATTTCAATGTTAATTACAAGAATATATTTTCATACAGGGCTGCAGGCCATGCTCTTTATGCTTCCCGCTTCTTTTATGCTGATTTTTCTCTCTTCAGTGAGATCAAGGAAATATTACAGTTTCATACTCGGTGCACTGATGATTATTTCAGCATTCCTGCTTTATTAAGTTCTGGTACCCCAGAAAATATTCTCCTTTCTCTTTATTCGAATAATCTCCTCAAGTGTTTCCATAGTCTCATCATCAAGGCGGTTTTCCCTGAGAATTTTTACAACCGACTCGGGAATGTCCACATAGAGGGGCTCTGAAGGGTTTATCTGCCTGTTGAGGGTGACACCCTCTATTGAGACTGCAACCTCCGAAGGGGCGTCTGCAAACTGCTTTGAGACCTCACCGTCCCTGATGCTCTTTATGGTCCCTCCGTATCGGCCATCTGATCTTATCAGTGTATCCCCTACCTTTATCCTTCCGGAGAATATCTTGACTCCCGCGATAACAGGTTTTGTTGTTCTGAAGATGTACTCAGGCATAATCATAATCTTAGCCGGAATTGAAGTGGACTGCTTTCTCTGTTCGTTCAACTGGTCTTTTCTCTTTTTGTACCATTCAAGTGATTCCTCGACCAGGGAATAGATCACATCACTGGATAATATGCCTATATCTGAGGAGAAACTTTCATCTCTAGCGTCCTGCGTGATTTGGACATTGAATCCCACCAACAGCCTGTCCAGTGGATCGTTAAGCGTCGAGACGTCAATAACGTCCCTTCTGGTAATACTTCCCACTGAAGCTGACCTTATGCTGAATCCTTTGTCAACCAATTCGTAGGCAAGTGCTTCCAGGGAACCTAGGGCATCAGCCTTGATAGTCAGGCCATGCTCTGACAGTTTAATATTAACTGAAGATTCTCTGGAAATTTCCTCAAATGCTTCCCCTGGGTCCCCCTGTACAACAATCAGTGGGGAGCCTGAAACCACATCCAGTTTGTCTGATATGAGAACTCGGATCCCTGCGGCTGAACTCACAGAACTTCGCTCAACAATTTTTCCAGATTTAGACTTGGAATTCACAAGAAGAGCCTTCACCCTTGTAAGTGCTGGCCCAGAAGTTGTATTTATCGCAATTGTGTCTCCCTTTCTCAGTTTTCCCTGATAGAGAACGGTATCCAGGGTGATTCCAATGGAACCTTCAGTTTTCAGTTCAATGATGGTGCCCCTCCCCAGTGTGTCCTTGAACCTGATATCCTGTGCCAGGTATCTTTGTGAAAGACCGGCCAGCATTACCAGGACATCCTGAATCCCGATCTCCATTTTAGCACTGACAGGCACAATGGCGACTGTCTTTGCAAAATCGGTTATTCTGTCATACCTTTCTGTGGTCAGACCATATTCATAGAACTTATAGACCAGGTCATATAGCCTCTTTTCCAGCTCATCAGTATATTCCTGCCTCTGACCCTTCATTGCCTCTACAAATGAGCTGTTCTTGGCCGGCCTGAAGAATGGGATGAGATCAATCTTATTTGCAGCAACTATGAAAGGGGTCTTGAATTTTTTGAGTATGTTTATGGATTCGATTGTCTGAGGTTTAAATCCTTCGTTAATGTCGACCACAAGGATGGCCATATCCGCCAGGGCCCCACCTCTTGCCCTCATGTTGGAGAAGGCCACATGACCGGGAGTATCAATAAATAAGAGACCAGGGATCTTGAAAGGGGATTTCTTCCCGGCGATATTTGCCCTTTTTTCGATTTCAGAAATATCTATGTCAGTGGCACCTATTCTCTGGGTGATGCCACCTACCTCCTTTTTGGCTACTGAAGTGCTTCTTATGGAGTCAAGAAGTGATGTCTTTCCATGGTCCACGTGACCTAAAACGCAAACAATGGGCTGTCTCAGGGTATCTGCTGACATTTTCAATCAAAATATATTCTCCTCGTCGCCACAGTTGTATTCCATTATTTCATCGTTGCTGAAGAATATAGGGAATTCGTGTTCAAAAGACTCCTTTGAATCTGATGCGTGAATAATGTTCTTTTCAATGCCCATTGAATAGTCTCCCCTTATTGTGCCAGGCGCAGCTTTGGAGCCGTCGGTTGCACCACTCAATGTTCTGGTTATTGAAATGCTGTTTTCGCCTTCCAGAACGGCCGCAACAATAGGTCCGGATGTGATGTATTCAACAAGGCCATTGAAAAATGGCTTCCCCTTGTGAACAGAGTAATGTTTTTCTGCCTGACTCTTTGTCAGGCGCATCAGTTTCAGGCCAACTATCTTAAGTCCTTTCTTTTCAAAGCGAGAAAAAATTTCACCCGAAAGTCTCCTCTTTACTGCATCTGGTTTAAGGAGTACCAG
The DNA here is from genome assembly GCA_021802365.1 of Thermoplasmata archaeon. The sequence continues at coordinate 8,748 of JAKAAJ010000046.1, forward strand.
TGTCTTCTCCATTTGATCACCTAGTTCTTGGAAGTCTGTTTCTTCATTGACTTCAGGTTGTGGTACTCATTTGTCCAGCGTGTTTTCCTTGGAACTCTTCCCAACTCTATCATATT
>JAKAAJ010000047.1 GCA_021802365.1 Thermoplasmata archaeon
CCTTTATGAGATTATTTTTCACGAGGTTGACAAAATCATTCACAACGGTTGAGTTCCCTTTTCTGTGCAGCATGATTACGGAACCAAGAGGAACAGTATCAGATCCGGTCTTGGTCAGTTTCTGCAGGTCGTCAGAATCGAGAGGGACTTCAAACTGTTCGTGCTTGCCCTTCTTGTCTACCTTTACCTTCTTTTCTGGATAGATAATCTGCCGCTGGTCAAGCGAAAAGAACCTGCCGCCCTTAAGCGTGTATAAGTATACTGGCGTTGAGCCGAGAGAGACGCCCCTAAGCTTCTCAACGATGGTTCTCCGGACAAGGAAGTCCTCCTCAATACTATAATCCATAGAAATGACTCCGTCAGAGAAGTATTCCAGTTTCTGGTTCTCCTTTGCTTCCAGGATGCAAACAAGCCTGGCACCGGATTTCTCAACCAGATCCGCATGGATCATTGAAAACAGGAGCAGGTAATTAATGTCATATTTTTCAGAAAGGGCTTCTATGGAATCGATGACAATGAGCGGGGCACTTCCATAATTGGAATCCACGAATTCGTAAAGTGCCCTCACCTCAGGCAGAAGGTCTGTGATATTAAGTATCAGGCCGTTGTCTATGCCACTGGACACTTTTCCCTCTTCAATCATGTGCTCCAGCTTCTGCAGAGACTCGGTGCTGGCGTTGACAATTTCCCCTTTCAGTGAAGTGGAAAGATTCCTGATGGAAACATCTTTCAGCCAGGGATATGTGAGCTGAAGGGATTCGTCAGAGAAACGGGCTGAGAGGTAGCAGACTGGAACTTTGTCCATTACAGATTCCATGTATTCAAGTGCAAAAGTAGTTTTTCCGGCACCAGGCTTACCTTTGATAATAAGGGACCGCCCATACTTCTGATCAAAAAATTGATCAAGGAGACCTACTAATCCCTCTCTATTCATTTTTTCAAGCCTCTAAGTCTGTCACCGCATCTCTGTTCCAGTCCAGACAGTACCTTGTAATCTGCCCGAACTGAATATGGTCCATAGAACCTTCGCCAAACACTAGCACCAGATAAGCATTCCTTTCCAGGGCTATGCTCTTTATCTGTTCGAAAGCTCTCGCCACGTCATAGAATGAGTGATATACAATCAGCAGATCGAATACATCTATAAATATAATGTGTGCTTTGTTTTCGCTTATCCTTTTAATGATGGAGTCAACAATGAATGTAAGGTTCACGGGCCTGTTTCTCTGCGCACCCATAGAATCCGTGACCCAGATGAAATTTTCGTCATTGAGGATTTCAGGCATTTCCAGTTTAAGGTTGAAACGTGAAACAACAAGGATTGAATCCTTGCTTATTCTGTTGGAAATGAGCATTGACATAAAAACGGGAGTTGATTCTGGCATGGTAAAATAGGTGTTTCCGGGATAAAGGCCATTTTTGGCAAGGTAAATTGTGGTGTTATTTATTGTTTTAAGCTTGCTAATAATATGACCGGAGAGAGCCTGCCTCAAGCGCTTGCGGATCTCTTCAATATTCTTTGGGTCAATAATAACAGTCTCGGAAGTATACCGGATCTTCTCATCCATCACCGGTTCCTTCTGAGACATAATTATGAGCAGGTAACCCCTGTGTTCCTCGAGAAACAGTTCCGCATCCTCTTTCTTCATGGAACCGTCTGTGTAATAGATAAGAGAACTGGGTTTTGTCTTCTCAATAAGATCCCTGGTAACCTTATTCATGATTTTATATTCAATACCTGTGGGAGCCATGATATCCTTGAACAGCTTTTCTTGTTTTCCGCTCCCATCGTAAACTAATATCATGCCTCTTAAACTAAAGTTCATGTTTATTTAATTTTTACTATTGTGGGCGAGGGTAAGTTCGTTTAAAAATTAGCCAGAATGTCGATTTTCAGTCAATTTTTGAATTGGTTCAAAGAATTTGGTCAGGGATGGTACACCATTTACCACATAACCATGCATTTTTACACTTTAGACATGTGAAATACCAAATAAAAAGGAATATATGCTGCATTCTATATTATAAACAGATCTGCAGGGAGGACAAACTAAATGGACTGGGATATAGCATATGAAAACGGAGACTACAGAAAACACTGGAATTCTTCACATCCTTCACCAGAACTGGTCTGTCATATTTCTTCTATGCAAAGCCCTTAGACCAAGGAATTTCTGGACATTGGCTGTGGAACTCGAGAAGATACTATTTTTGTATCTAATTTTTTCATGCATTCTGTGGGAATCGACATCAGCTTGAAGGCTTTAGCACATGCAGCCGCAAAAACCGGCTCTACGGGATCAAAGGCAAAATTCATTCAAGGGGACATAGGGGCCCTTCCTTTTGAGAGTTCAAGATTCAGCATGGTTTCGGATAGGTGATGCATGCATAATCTTTCCTTTGAGATGTGGGCATCATGTGAAAAAGAAGTTTACAGGGTGCTGAAACTCGGTGGCGTTTTCTTCTTGAGGGGTGCAAGAAAAATTCCATCCTATGTTACGAATTTCACTTTCATTGAGCAGGAGAATGTTGAAAAATATTTCACCTCAAATCGCTGGAAAATCGCCGGGCCATTTAACTTCACAATGTTCTCTGATGCAGAGGATGGTTTCCCTCTTTCCAATCTATTCGTTTTGAATAAATTGTAATTGTTATCAGCTTGCCCAAATATCGCCCAACAAATTTAAGATTGTTTCAACAATCCTTGATTCATGGTACGAAAGAAGATTTCACTTATAGGCGCAGGAAACGTAGGCGCTTCCCTTGCCCAGTTTCTTGCACTGAAGGAACTTGGTGACGTATATTTATTCGATGTTGTGGACGGAGTGCCTGAAGGAAAGGCATTGGACATTCTCGAAGGAAACCCGCACTGGGGTGCCGATGTCAAAGTCAAAGGCTTCACTACCGCAGATCCATCAGCTTACAAGAACCTTGAAAATTCAGATGTCATTGTTATCACTGCCGGGCTTGCCAGAAAGCCTGGAATGTCCAGAGATGATCTCCTGAACAAGAATGTTGAAATCATGGCTTCCATCGCCAAAAATGTAAAAAAATACTCTCCCGGTTCTAGGGTTGTAATAGTATCAAACCCTGCTGATGTAATGGCATACGCTTTCCACAAAGCGTCTGGGATTAAGGCAGAAAACATAATGGGGCTTGGAGGTTCACTGGACAGTGCAAGGTTCAGAGCATTCCTTGCTGAGGAACTTTCAGTGTCAGTGGAGGACGTGAACGCATTTGTCATTGGAGGACACGGCGACGACATGGTTCCCTTCATCAGGTATTCCAATGTCGCGGGAATCCCAATTACATCTCTCCTCTCAAAAGAAAAGATTGAAGAGATTGTAAAAAGGACCAGGTTTGGTGGCGGAGAAATCGTCAATTACCTCAAAACCGGTAGTGCATATTATGCACCTGGTGTCTCCATCACAGCAATGGTTGAATCCATCATAAAAGACAAAAAGAGAGTTATTCCTTGTGCAGCCTATCTTTCTGGAAGCCATGCAAAGCACTATGGTGCTGAGGGCATATTTATAGGCCTTCCCATTAAGATTGGGGAAAGTGGTGTAGAGCAGATTTATGACATGGACTTCAACCCTGATGAGAAAGCACTTTGGGTAAAAACTGTTGAATCGGTCAAATCCAGCTGCCAGAAAGTTGATGATTTCCTGAAAACATCAAACTAATCTCTTTTTTTCAGGTAATCCTGGTAAAAGCCAGGATATTTTTTATATTTAACAGGGTCTTTCAGACCCGCTTCCTTGAAACCCTGCAACCTCAGTATGCAAGAATCACACTGGCCGCATGCTTCTTCACCCCCTTCATAGCAGGAAGTGGTGAATTCGTACGGCACACCAAGATCTGTTCCAAGTTTGATTATTTCTGACTTTTTCAGGAATTGAAGGGGGACATGTATCCTGAACCCTTCTTCCAGGCCTGATTTTGTTCCAAGATTTAGGGCACGTTCAAAGGCGTTATAAAAGCCCGGCCTGCAATCTGGATATCCGGAATAGTCAATTGCATTGGCACCGATAAAAACATGCCTTGCTCCAATGCTCTCTGCATAAGAGGCAGCAATAGAAAGGAAGATTATATTCCTGGAAGGAACGTATGTATTTGGAATTTCATTGCTGATTTCATTCAGTTCTCTTCTCTGTACCTCCCCATGACCCGTAAGTGCGCTCTTCGCAATATGTCTGAGGTCTATTTCGGAAATTACCCTTTCCACGCCAAAGTGTTCAGCTATCTTTCTCGATGAATCAAGTTCCCTCTCGTGCCTCTGTCCATAACTGAAACTGATTGCATGGCATTCAAAGCCCTTTGATAGGGCAATTGCAAGCACAGTTGCAGAATCAAGGCCACCGGAAAGCAGGCAGACAGCTCTTTCATTCTGCATTGAATGGCAGCTCCTGGCAGGTACATTGTCCAGGGCCCTCATAAACACAAATATTGATTCTTTTAAGATTCTTGTACTGCTTGAGTTTGGTTCTCATCTGCTCTGCAATGTAATCTGCAATCATCTCGCTTGAAGTGATTTTCCTTTCCAGCATGTACACGTCGCTGATTGGAAACCTGAACTGCTTGTCACCATATGTTACAAAGCATTCCTTGGTGTTGCACGTTATCATTGACATGCTTGAGCTTTCGGGAAGAAGTACTTTGTGATCAAAGGTGTCAACTAATCTTCTGAGGGCACTTTTCACTATGCCATAGTCTATTAGAATGCCATCTCTTGGTTCGCCTTCGAGTTCCAGATCCACGGTATAGTCATGTCCGTGAAGCCTGGAGCATTTTTCTATGGAGGGAATGAAATGAGCTGCGGAAAAATTAATTCTGTTGTGTGCACCTTCAACCCTTAGTATCATGGTACTCTTGAATTGATTCGAATATTAAATATCTTCATAGACTGACTCGAATAAAATGGATGATATCGTATTTAGCAAAGAAAAGAATTAGGTTGTGGAAATGCTGAAAATGACTCAAAATAAATACTACCTAAGAATTATGGACTAACATCTGGGCGGGTGGCCTAGTCAGGATATGGCAGCAGCCTCCTAAGCTGCAGGTCGGGGGTCCGAATCCCTCCCCGCCCGTTTTTTCTGCATGAAATTTTGGAATTCTATTATTGCTGCTTATATGTGCAATCAGTGTTGTGGGTCCAAAGAAATACCGCCGAAAGGATTTTGTCATCAGGCTATCCGAAGCAGGTGACTTTAAGGAATCTAGCGAAACCTTTGCCGAAGTGGCAAGGGAGAAATTTATCTTAACGCTGAGGAACCGTCGCCAGACATACTGGAAGTCTGGAACGAACGCTGGAAAAAATGGCGCAAACACGATGTTTTGCGTTGCCCAATGCGAGAGCAGGTTTGCAGGTAGCTTTCATACCGATATCATATTCCAGATCGCCAAAAACAGCGCATATCATTAATCTGGGAATGTGGCTGGTCAAGGATCGTGGGGGACAGGGAATGAATAGTGCACTGATTGATTATGCAATAGGATGAGTCAGGCAGGTCCCCGAAATCAGGGAAATCATCCTAGGGGTATTGAATGTCACTCCAAGGGTGATTGCTCTTTCCAGAAGGTTCGGTTTTCATATAGAAGGCTGCTACAGGAATATCGTAATGGTTCAGAAAAAACCTGTCGATGAGGTGCTTATGGCCTGTGATTTATAAATAAATATTTTAAAATGGTTTACTGTTCCATTCTGGGTGCCAGAAGGAATGAACCTTTTATTGCATTGGGTGCAGCCTTGCCCTGTCCGAAATTGAACTCAATGGTCAGGGGATAATCGTCCTTGAAGCTCAACTTAAGTTCCTCGGTTGAAGCAAGAGACTTCACAAGCTTAAGCAGATACTCAAGGGGATATGAACTCTTGATGGGGGTCGAGCACTGGATTTCCTTAATCATGTCCTTTGTGAGAACCATTTCTGATTCTTCAGAATCGGATGAGGATCTCGCCCTGAAATCCTCAGATGTGAGGCTGAACTTGATTGAGTCTGAAACATCCTCAGCAGCCTTCAACCCCCTCTCAAGCTCTGTCTTGCCCAGGACAACAAAGAACTCCGAGTTTATCTGCGGTATTCTTGGAGTTGTGACTGTGCTGTTGTCCAGCAGTGAAATGCTCTTCACAATGTTGTTGATTTCAAATTTTAGCTTTTCCTTCTCCTTTGCGAGGGAAACCATATCATTGCTGTTCGCAAGTCTGATCACGGATTTTAGCCGTTCCACATCAAGTGCAATTTCTTCTTCCCCTTCCGTTTGAAATTCTGAAAATACATCCTTGGGCACATTGATGCTAATCATTGCAACGTGTGCCGGGTCCACTGCAATAACTGATATTCCGCCGGCATCAATCTTGAATTTAGCTTCTGTAACAACAGTGTTCAGAAGATCTGCAATTTCTTTGAGATTTTTAACTGATATTGTAAGTCGCAGCATAATTTACACCAATAGATTCAACTAAGCCAGAGATAATTAAATGGAACATAATTAAGGCTTTTCCTCTCTCCATTTGTAGGCACCTACTTTCTCAGGAACACGAACCCGGTGTAAACAGGCCAGATGCCGAGCATAACTGCCTCAACAAATTCATAGAAGCCCAAACCAAGATAAGTACTGATAACGCCGAAATCCTCCAATATTCCGGCGATGATGAAAATCAGCCCTATAATGGAGGTTATAATCCCCAATGTCCTCTTATAGCTGTTTTCAAGTGTTCCCCTGGTTGTACAGAACAAAATTATCCCAATTGGGAAAAGAATGAAATATACAAGTGCAAAAATCAGGTGGAATGGTTCATGATGTTCGGTGAATATCCCAACTAGACCAAGGGATAATCCCGATATTATCAGCATTGCAGAAACAGGAATACTGGCCAGTTTCATTTTACGAAGACCAATGATGAAGATGAGGTTGGCCAGGGCCTCAAAAACTAAGCCCCCATTGAACAGGTATGAATAATTGTTAACACCCAAATCGCTTAGAGCGCTGGTTCTCCAGTTAAACCATGGTGACAGAAGAATGTCAACCACAACAAGTCCAATTGCAATTACTGGTCCAATAATACCAAAGAACATGAACCATCGGTAAGAGGAATGCACTCCCGTCTCATCCATATGAGTGTACCTTGAGTCTCGCTATAAATCTTTCATTGAAATGTGACCCGTGATATAGGGAAACACGCGAAATATTCACGTGAAAGATTCAATTACTCCACGGACATCTCCAACGGTCTTAATTGAAGACATAAGGTGACAAAATGCCGGAAAATTTGGATCCATTCGAAATAGCATTGGAACAGCTTAACAAGGCTGCCAAAGTTATGAAATTGGACAAGCAAGCTCTCTCCTTATTGAGCTCTCCCAAGGCAATCCTTGAGGTTAGCATACCTATAAGGATGGACGACGGAGAAACAAAGGTATTCAAAGGATTCAGAGTAAGGTATAATAATGCCCGTGGGCCAGCCAAGGGAGGAATCAGATTCCACCCAGCTGAAACGCTTTCAACCGTGAAGGCACTTTCTGCTTGGATGACCTGGAAGACCGCTATAACAAACCTTCCACTCGGTGGAGGAAAAGGCGGCATTATTTGCGATCCAAAATCAATGAGTGAAGGCGAATTGGAGAGACTCAGCAGAGGATACATCAGGGCTGTTGCAGATTTCATTGGCCCAGAGATAGATGTCCCCGCTCCGGATGTTTACACAACACCACAGATTATGGCCTGGATGATGGATGAATACGAAACCATAGTCAGGAGAGCTGCACCAGGTGTCATAACCGGAAAACCAATTGAAAACTGGGGTTCACTTGGAAGAGGAGACGCCACAGCTAGAGGTGGAATGTTTGTACTCAGGGAAGCAGCCAAAACACTGAATATGGACCTTGGAAAAGCCAAAGCAGCTATACAGGGATTTGGAAATGCAGGCCAGTTTGCACTTAAACTCATAACCGAAATGTACAAGACAAAGGTCGTTGCAGTTTCTGACACAAAGGGTGGAATATATCTAGAATCCGGAATAGATTACAATAAGCTACTTGAGCACAAGAAGAAAACTGGCACGGTCCAGAATTTTCCGGGTGCAAAAAACATTACCAATGAGGATCTTCTTGAACTGGGAGTGGATATTCTCATACCTGCTGCTATCGAGAACCAGCTCAGGGCGGACAATGCAGGCAAGATTAAGGCAAAAGTCATAATGGAGCTGGCAAATGGCCCCACAACCCCTGATGCTGATGAGATCTTCCACAAGAACAATGTCCTGGTTCTACCAGACTTCCTCTCCAATGCAGGAGGAGTTACCGTATCTTACTTCGAGTGGGTGCAGAACCAGGAAGGTTACTACTGGACAGAGGAAGAGGTTCACCAGAAACTTGACCAGAAAATGACAGAAGCCACTCACGCGGTACTGGCGGCCTCAAAGGCATACAATGTAGACCCCAGGACAGCAGCCTACACGGTTTCTGTAAAGAGAGTGGCCGACGCGATGAAGTACAGAGGATGGTATTGACCATCTCCAAATTTTTTTATTGACATAACTGCTACAGGTTGGCAGACAGACAGTTGAGCGGGCGTAGTGTAGAGGTTATCACAGGAGCTTCCCAAGCTCTTGACCCGGGTTCAAATCCCGGCGCCCGCATCCTTTAAAATGCAAATTCCTATATTTTAAATCAGAAGTTAAGGAAAGTTGTTTATCATATTCTTCCAAAATGCAGTCAGAAATCTGCAATGAATTATATTTTAACATCGTGAGCGGGAAATCCCACATCCTTCA
>JAKAAJ010000048.1 GCA_021802365.1 Thermoplasmata archaeon
TTTACAATAATCAGAAGGAACGATACATGGAGAGGTATTCCCCAAAGAAGAAGGAGCTGGATGCAAGGGATGTGGTTGCCAGGGCAAATTATGCTGAGATTCAGGCAGGAAGGGGTACCGAACATGGCGGCGTATACCTTGACATATCATACAAAGGGGCAGAATTTGTTAAACAGAAACTCCCGAGTATGTACCATCAGTTTATGGAATTTGCCGGCATAGATATTACAAAGGAAATGATGGAAGTTGCCCCAACGGTCCATTATCAGATGGGGGGAATCAGAGTAGACCCGGACACAGGAGCAACAAATATACCGGGGCTTTTCGCTGCAGGCGAAGTCGCGTGCGGCCTTCATGGTGCAAACAGGCTTGGTGGGAATTCTCTGGCCGACATTCTTGTCTTTGGCAAGATAGTGGGCGAGGGGGCAACGAAGTTTGCAACATCGGAGAATATGCCCGGTTTTGATGAACAGGAAATAAATGCAGAGATCGAAAGAGTTAAGGGGCTCGTCCATCCGGATGGCCTGAACGCGTACAAGCTGATCGACGAACTCACAACCGCAATGTCAGACAACGTTGGAATAGTAAGGGATCAGGAACATCTTGAAATTGCTCTGAAAAAGATCCTCGAGCTTAAGGAGAAATACCCAAGGGTCTCGGCACCGGGAGGACTTAAGTATAACCACGGATTGCTCGCCGCTCTTGAGTTGGGCAATATGCTCATAGCAACAGAAGCTATTGTAAGAAGCGCAATAATGAGGCCCGAGAGCAGAGGCGCACACACAAGAAGAGATTATCCCAAGAAAAATCCGGAATGGTTGAAGAACATAATCTGCTCGAAGGATGGTGATGGCATGAAGTTTGATACTGTGCCAGTTCCGGAAATTCCGGAGGAATTGAAGAAATATGTTAAACCGGAGGTGTACTGATGGATAAAATCAATCTGAAGATCTATAGAAAAGACCCATCAGTTGACGAAAAGGAGCATTATGATACATTTGAAGTTCCTTACGTCGACGGAATGGTAGTTCTGGATGCGGTCAGATATGTAGAGGAGAATCTTGATACTACACTGGCTATCAGATGGAACTGTAAAGCAGCAAAATGCGGCTCCTGTTCTGCTGAGATAAACGGCTTCCCGAGGTTAATGTGCAAAACAAGAATTGACAAAGTCGGGTTCAATATTACGGTTAATCCGATGGGTGCTTTTCCTCTTATCAAGGATCTTGTAACAGATGTTACAGGAAACTGGGACATACTGAGAAAAATCCCTCCATTCACGCCAAAGGAGCTCGGCCCAGATCAGCATTTCAGCATGAAGCAGGAGGATGTGGAGCGTTCCAAAGAGTTCAGGCAATGTATAGAATGCTTCCTTTGCCAGGATGTATGCCACGTTGTAAGAGAGCATTACACGGATTATTTCGGCCCAAGGCACATTGTAAAGGCGGCCTCTCTCGACATGCATCCAATGGATACAATTGACAGATCAACATTCCTGAACAAGGAGGGCGGGCTAGGGTACTGTAATATAACAAAATGCTGCCAGGAAGTCTGCCCGGAACATATTGTTATCACGGATAACGCAATAATACAGGAGAAAGAAAGGGCAGTAGATCTCACATATGATCCGCTGGCTATGCTAATAAAAGGCAGAAGAAAAAAAGAGAAGAGGGTGGTATAACTGATAAAAAACAATGATCAGATTTCCAAGATGAACAAGGCAGTCAACAGCCTTATCCCGCCGGAGTTTTTCAGTGCTAGGTTCATTTCGTTTATTGTGCTCCTTGTTCTGGGAATTTACCTCATGACACTTTACCCAATGACAAAACTTGTGACAGGCCTCACAGACCCCTTCTATTCACCCACATTGCTTATTCTGCCTTTAATAGGGCTTTTCAGGCTAACCTGCTATGCATACAGGAAGGATTATCACAGACATCTCTTCAACCATCCGGTTGCCTGCTCCATTGGATTCAGAGGAGAATTCAAAGGACGCAGTTATACCGGAGAAACAAGATTCTTCAGGGTTGAAAACCTCCACAGATGGTTCATGTACTTTTCAGTGGCAATACTTCCATTCTTCTATTATGACATTGCAATCTCAATAATCAGGTACCCGGGGTATAACTATGTCATAAGCCTGGGAACAATACTGCTGGTCATAAATACAATACTGGTAACGGTGTACACACTTTCATGCCATGCCATAAGGCATCTGGTGGGTGGGAACATTGATTGCTACAGCTGCCAGCACTCAATCAGGGGAAAAATATTCAGGGGCCAGAGCAGGATTAACAGGCATCATGAGACCTATGCCTGGCTTAGCCTCAGCATGTTCTTCCTTGTGGATCTATTCATAAGATCTGTGGCTGTATGGCATTTCCTGAACCCTGTTCTACTTCACTGGTGATGTACGATGAAAAATAAAGATCTTGGAAAAATAAGGTACCCGCTTTTCTTTCTTGGATTATTCGTAATAGAAATTGGTGGAGTGCTGTACAAGTTTGAACATCTGAAGCCAATAGACATAGTCCCCTTTGCAGTTGTAGGGTTCCTGATATATCTTACAGCTCTGGCAGTACCCTGGGCTCTGAAACATTGAGTTCAATCTTCTCCATTTTTCTGTGAGAAATCACCAAGCATCATTTCAATTTCCCTTTCAGGGAGGGGAAAATTTCTCTTTTTAATATTGCTTTCAAGCAGCATAAGCTCCGAGAGATCATCCGGATAGCCTCCTGAATATACAATTTCAAGAATCTGTGCATTCATAATCATCTTGGAGCAGACAACACAGGGGTGTGTAGTTACATATATTGTGGAACCTGCTATGCTTACCCCGTGGACAGCGGCCTGGATGATTGCGTTCTGTTCGGCATGAAGCCCGCGGCATAGCTCATGCCTTTCTCCGGAAGGAACATTAAGGTCGTCCCTGATGCACCCCACAACATCACAATGTACAGTACCAGAAGGGGGGCCGTTGTATCCAGTTGCAAGTACGTTTTTTCCCTTTACAATAACAGCTCCGACTTTTCTCCTTGTGCAGTTTGCTCTTGAAGCAGCAAGAAATGCCATTCTCATGAAGTACTGATCCCATGAGGGTTGTGAAGACATAGGGAATGTAATTCATTGACTAATTTTAACTTTACATGATCTTCAGAGTAATACAGTCTGGAAGTATAACTTGAAAGGAGGATGAATATGGATCTTAAAAAAAATATTTAAATAATCTTATGCCTATTTTTAAACTGAACCCTAAATTTTCGTAAAAATTCTTATGGTACTACTCACTCTCCTGTCTGACAGAATAAATGCATTTCTTCAATCCTCTATTTTACCTGGTGGCATTCCTTGTACTGCTCTATTTCCCGGTGGCCATATTCCAGCTTATACTGATAATCAAGGGCTGGACAAAGGGTGAGGACAGCCTTTTTACCAGGATGAAATGGCAGGAGCAGAAACATGTCGTGGTAACACCAATTCTTCAACAGAGGGAATACTTCTCAAGGAGAAGGGTTATGGCAGTGATATGCACCAATGGCAAAAACCCGAAGATTGTGGACAAAATTACCATGATACTCAGATCATATTCCACTCCTCTGGAAGTTTACGTGATTAAAGAGGAATATGATAAACACCAGTATCTTGCTGAGGAGATTATAGTTCCTTCAGAGTACACCTGCCCGAACGGTTCAAAACATAAACTTCGTGCCCTTGACTATGAGAGCAAATGGCTGATGGAAAGAGGCATATCAAGTGAAACTTACCTGATTCATCTGGACGATGATTCAGTTGTTTCTGAGGAGTATGTCCAGTATGTTTATCGAATGACAGAGGAGGGTGGCCAGGGCCACCTGAGGCTCAGGGAGCCGGGCATTCACCTTTTTTCAACCCTGGCAGATATGACAAGAGTTTCTGACTGCGCTGCCTTCTGCACATACTTCAACAGAAAGGGAAGGCCTATGGCCGTTCATGGAGAGGGCCTTGTTATAAGGGCTGATGTTGAAGAGAAGATTGGCTGGGATTTTGGAACTTACGGGGCTGACGACATAATTATGAGCCAGCTAATAGTGAAAAATGGATACAGGTTTGGCTATATTCCCTTTGCAATATTCATAGCTCCCCCAACATCCATCAGAGATTTCTACAAGCAGAGAAGGAGATGGATTGTATCCATGCTCTGGGCAAGAACCTACATTAAAAAGATCAACAGGAAAATGTTCTACTGGCTCATATACAGGTATGCGATAGGATGGTCAGGTTTCTTTGGTGTTTTCCTTCTCATTCCATCTCTGGTGCTTCATTTTCATTTCCCACTCTTCCTTTCAGTCATATCGGGAATAAACACATTCTGCTACTTTGTGTTCTATCAGTACGGTGCAATAAAGACCGGGAAGAAATGGAGCCCAATTATGCTGGCACTCCAGTTCTTCATAGCATTGTACGAGGGGGGAACTCTATTTTATTCCCTGCTCTATCCGCCAGACAAAAATGTGTTTGATGTGATAACGAAAGTATGACTCCATCGGTGGCATTCAGGGATTTCCAAACTGTGAAATATTGATTTCCAATTATCCATAGATGTCGGTACGATCAGAATCGCTGTTCCGTGAATCAATAGATATATTTCCCTCCGGTGTGAATTCTCCAGTTAGATATTATGGCCCATATCCGGAATTTATTGAAAGGGCCCATGGCCCTTATATTGAGGACGTGGACGGAAGAAGATATATTGATTATTGTCTGGGGTTTGGTCCATCAATCCTGGGCCATTCTCCTGAGAATGTGGTCAAGAAGCTAAAGGAAAAACTGGCAGACGGCTTCATATATGGTGCGCCTACGGAGAATGAATCAAAACTTGGTAAAGTTATCAAAGGAGCAATACCATCAATTGAGAAAATGAGGTTCACAAACTCAGGTACAGAGGCCACAATGCATGCCATAAGGCTAGCAAGGGCTTTCATGAAGCGTGACATCATAGTGAAATTCGATGGAGCCTATCATGGTTCCCATGATTATGTTCTACAGAAGATGGGTAGTGGAGGCCTGACATTTGGGATATCTTCAAGCCCAGGCATACCAGAACAGGTTTCGTCGACTGTTGTTGTGGGCAAATTCAATGATGAAGAATCAGTCAGAAAGATATTTTCAACTTTCAAAGGGAAAATAGCGGCAGTTATAGTGGAACCTGTTCTTGGGAATGTGGGTGTAATACCTCCGGCTGGGGGATTCCTTAATTTCCTCGAAGAACAGTGCAGGCAGGATGGCTCTCTCCTGATATTTGACGAAGTAATTACAGGATTTCGCTTCACATTCGGCGGATATCAGAATTCTATCGGGATCAAGCCGGACATTACGATCCTTGGTAAGATAATCGGAGGAGGTTTGCCAGTTGGCCTCTTCGGAGGTAGGAGTGATATAATGGATATGATCGCCCCATCCGGGCCTGTATATGAAGGTGGAACGTTTTCAGGAAACCCCCTGACAATGATTGCAGGCTATGAGACCCTTTCAGAACTAAGGAAGAAAGAATATAGAGATATAGGTGCATACACTGAGAAAATTGCATCTTCTGCGTCAGATTCTGCCAGAAAATATGGAATTCAAGTTCAGGTAAACAACACAGGGCCAATGTTCACAATTTTCTTTAACAGAAATAAGGTGGATTCATATGATTCAGCGGCTGAAAGCAATTCTCGTCTTTTCATGGAATTCTTCAAGACAGCAAAGGATAATGGGATATATCTTCCGCCTTCCCAGTTTGAATCTAATTTCGTCAGCTTTGCACATTGTAAGAATGAACTTGAAAAGACAATTGAAGCCTTTGAAGTTTCATTCAGAGAGATTAAGAAGTATCTCTGATCTTTGATAGGACAGACTTCAAGGAGTCTGCATTTTCGTTTTCAGGAGATCTTGCTGCCTCTTTTACAGCAAGAATGTATGGCCTGAGTATCTTCCTTGAGATGGAGCCGCTCATAGCAGAAAGGACCTCTGAGGGGTCCCCACCTTCCCTTATAGCAGAAAGTGCTTTCTGGGCCTCTCTGGCAGCTAGCCTTTCAGAATATTTCATGTAAGACTCAACAAGATGGTCCATCTCGAGTTCCCTCATCTTTTCCATAATTACCTTCAATTGCTCTTCAACGATCTGCCGAGCCTTTATTATTTCTTCTTTTTTTATCTCAATATTTGTCCTGATAATGGCCTCCAGATCACTGAATGTATAAAGATATATGTTATTCAGGTCGGCCACTTTTGTTTCGATATTGCATGGATTTGATACATCCAGAAGAATCAACTCTCTTGAACCTGATATACTAATTATATCTGATTCCTCGATGATGGGCCTCGATGATGTTGTTGCCGTGATTATCACATCATTTTCAAGGATCGCCTCTCTCAGGTCGGATATATCAAGATATCTGCAGCCATTCTCTGAGGCAAGGGCAGCTCCAGTTTCTTCATTCCTTCCCATCAGAGAAATAGTTAGTCTTTTATCGGATGTAAGGTACTTCAAGATCTTTGTGGCTATCTTTCCGGTTCCAATAAGAAGAATCCTTTTTCCTTCCAGACTGTGCTTCTCTTTTAAGAGGTCTATGGATATGTGTGCGATGGATGTCTTTCCTTTCGAGATCCCTGTGTCGGTCCTCACCTTCTTTCCTACGAAAATTGCCATGCGGAAAATCTGCTGAAGCATTTTATCAAGGCTTCCAGACTCTGAGGCTTTCGTGAACGCAGATTTTACCTGGGAGAGAATCTCACTTTCCCCAACGGAAAGGGAGTCTAGCCCCGAGGCAACCAGGATTAAATGTTTAATTGCCTCTTTTCCCTGAAGATACCTATATCCTGGAGGTATATTATCAAAAGGTGGCTGTGAGTTCTCTATGAAGTAATATTCGAGCCTGTTGCAGGTTTTCAACTGGACAAAATGTGGGCCATTCAGCAACCCATTGAAGAATCCTGATATTGATGCCTCAAATATTAATGCATTTTGAAGCGCCGAAGGATCATCATTGAAGCTCCATGAAACCACACCAATTTCGCTCATCAACCTATCACAACTTCTGCAAGTGCTTATTCCATATCGCATTCTGAATATATAATCTAAGTGAGGGATATATACTGAAATATTCACTCAGAAAAGGAAAATGCATATTCAGGACGTTAAAGATTTTTAGAAATGAGCAAATATCCTTTCAATGACACAGAATGAGACCGAAAGAAAAGCATTAGTAATAATTGATCTGCAAAAAGGGATTGCCTCAATGAATACATCCCCGCACCCAGCCAGTGAGGTTCTGGAAAATGCCGGCAGATTGGCCAGGAAATGCAGGGAAAAGAATATTCCTGTTGTTGCTGTAAGGGTAACTGGGCCAATGGACATTATGCTCCATCCAAAGGTCGACGGAAATGCGTCTTCATTTTCACGAGGCGAAAGATCTGCTGACTGGGATCAGTATGTGGACCAACTGGGAATAGAGAATGGGGACATCCTCATTACAAAGCACCAGTGGGGTGCTTTTTATTGCACAGATCTCGATCTACAATTGAGGAGAAGAAAAATTGACACCATAATTCTATGCGGAATAGCAACTACCTACGGGGTAGAGAGTACAGCAAGATTTGCATATGAATATGGCTATAACCAGATTTTTGTGGAGGATGCCATGTCCGATATGTCAGCGGAGGCTCATGAAGCCAGCTTAAAGTTCGTGCTCTCAAGGATGGGTATAATTAGGAAAACCGATGAAGCAATCAAGATGCTGGATTGATTAAACTTAATTAATCCAACCCATCATAAGAAAAGAGTATATTCAGATGCCAAGGAAAAATAGCCTCCTGTATAAGGTTAAATTGTATCCCTTATATATGCATGATTTCATAGGAACCTATTCATAGTGTAAAGAAAAATGATCACAATATCATACCTGATTTCCATAATTCTTGGGAGGTCTGGCCCAATACACAATCTTGTAGTAAATTACGGTTACACTGGAATTGGCATCCTGATGATGCTGGAATCAGCCTCTTTGCCTATTCCCAGCGAAGTCATACTACCACTTTCCGGGCAGTATATACACCTAGGCATTCTTAATTTTCCGGGAGTGCTTCTTGTAGCTCTACTGGGTGGACTGGTTGGATTTTCAATAGACTATTTCATTGCCTATTTTCTGGGGAAGGATGTAATATACAACCATCTCCATATATTTCATTTAAAAAAAGAATCTGTGGAGAATTTTGAAACCTGGTTCGAAAAAAACGGTTCTTTTGCGGTTTTCATAATACGTATGGTTCCAGGGGTAAGAGGACTGATAAGTCTGGTAGCAGGATTTGCAAAAATGGACCTTAAAAAATTCTATCTCTTCTCATTCCTTGGCTCACTGGTATGGGATACTCTCCTAATCATCTTCGGATACTACGCATTTTCTGGGAGCCTCACATCCATAATTGAGTATGTGGCCATACTTTTACTCGTTCTCTATCTGATATATGTATTGCTGATGAGAAACGTTAAAAAAACTGTTTCAAAAGAGAAAAGGGCTGGGAATTCAACCAAAGATGATCCCAAAGAAAATGAAAGCAAGCAGATTCAGAACCATTAAATTGTAAGAGCATCATATACTGATTGATGACTGCCAGTACTGAAGTGGCTTCCGATCTGGAAAACTTATACCGGAATGTTAGAAAGAGGACCTTGGATCTTGTCAAACCCCTTACAAGGGA
>JAKAAJ010000049.1 GCA_021802365.1 Thermoplasmata archaeon
GGATCTTTCATTCTCAGCGGAGGAGTGGTGAGAAGAGTGGGCAACGACATGTACACCATGAGGTATTCCAATGCATTCGTTTCCCTCCTTGTATCTTCAGCACTGGTGGAGGGAGCAACGTTGTTTGGCATACCTCTCTCAAATACGCAGACACTCACCTCAAGTGTGTTCGGATCAGGGCTTTCTTACAGACTCAAATTTCTCGAAGCCAGAGCATTCTACATAACTGTGGGCATGTGGATACTTTCACCTGTCCTTGGAATAATTCTGGGGTTCATAGCATAGAGTTATTTCTCAAAGTCAAAGAGTGTGTTCTTCATGAGCCTCTCATGATAGGGTATGAACTTCCGCCTGTATCTGCGGGAATACTCATGGAAATTCCTGGGAATATGGACTCCATACCTGTTCTCTCTGATTGTTCCTGAGGACAGCATCATGGATAGTGTGGACTGACAGGCTCTTCTGATCTGTTCCCTTGATTCGTCCACAGTCATGATGGACATCTCTGCCACAGAGTTATCTATCAATTTAATCCTTGAAACAGGGGAAGCCCCAGAGAGATTGTGGGACATGCATAGAAACCTCATAAACGGTGTCATTGAAGAGTAGGATGGGAAGGGAAAGAGAATGTATCTGGAATGAGTCTCTCTCGACCATAGGTCAGAGATCCTGGAGATCAGGCTGCTTTCAGACCTGAGAGATATGGGAAACTTCATTCCATGGATATTTAACTGAAGTGTGAGAGAGTTAGGGGATGTATCCCTGGTCAGGCCATTTTCCATTGCAGTAGATTCATTTTCCTGATAAGGTATTATATTCAGTGTTGTTTCGTCAGTGTCGCCTGGATCGCCAATAAGGATTGAGATTCCGGACTGGGTTCTCCTTATACCTTTCATACCCCGTATACCAGAACCCTCGATCTGTGTTAAAGTGTAGACAAAGGACAGAACAGGCTGACACCTGAATTCAAGCATTGCCTCCTCCCATTCATCAGTCTTCTGGAGACTTATCACTCTGCATCACCAAGCATCTGAATATATGAGGCGAAGAAATCAAAACTGCATACGGGACCCCTGACAATTGACCTTATGCTGGTATCTCCGGCTGCCCTTATCCAGTTTGATGGGTTTTCCCTTTCCTCTGTATGGATTATTCTCGTTCCTGAATGCTCTGAAACTGAGATTGAAATGTTCCTTCCCGGAACCCATTCAACCGAATCCAGCAATGTTCCAGGCTTAACAGTTTCATTGGAAAGACTGAGATTCCCGGGCCCTTTCTGGACAGCTGTCCTGCTGTACATTACAGATATGGCAGATGCATAGGACTCGTGCATTCTCATGGCCTGGAAAATCAGGCCACTATCAGGAAATTCTCCGGACAAAGTTATGGAAAGGCTATTGTCAAACCGCAGTTCACTTCCTTCCCTTGTAAGGTATACCTCGTCCATGTTCTTATTTCCGGATTTTTTTACTTCCTCCAGCGCAACTCTTGAAAATTCAGGAAAACCCGTAACTTTTGCCTCGGAACCACCCCTACCCGATATTCTGAAACCTGAAAGAGAGTAGCCTGCATTTATGAAAATGGAGAGAATGCTCGACATCCTTTTTCCTACGGCTGAAAATTTCCAGTAACCTGGGGGAGAATCTATCCTTCGATGGGAGATAAAAACCTTCTGAAATGGAGAGAGTGGAATGTATCTCACAGAATTGCGGGATATTTCAGAAATGCCATAAAGAGTTGATGAGCTGTACATTGGTGTCAGTACCCGGGATGTATGTGAACCGGAGGAATCATAGCTCTGCCTTAATATTTCTTCAAACTCTCTGGCGTCCACCCTATGATATCTGGCTTTATTTAAAACATTTACTGATTTCCAGATTGCTGGAATTGAACGGCCGAATTTGAAACACTATAACCATTGTGAGTAACTCAGAGGTCTCCGTTGTCCAGAAAACTCCTGATCTCATCATCAGTGTAAGGACCTTCCACCGCCACAGGTATGAGGATTGGTTCATCACTTCGGTCATGATCATCATCCTCATGAACGTCCTCTATGCGTATCTCATATTCACCGAGAGTGTCCTCCTGGCCTGCGTCCTCTGATATTATCTCCTCAAACCATACAACATAGTTGAATCCACCAAATGAGAATATCTTCCGGTCCGGATCATCATACCTCAGGTTGCTGTACTGGCTCTCGCTGAGTATTCCGTAGATGTAGCCAACAAGAACGGCTTCCTGAAAGGTACCCTGCCCACCATAATCCTCATCCCCAAGCATATGGAACTCAGACATTATCTGGTAGAGCTTTTTCTCGTCAAGTTTCATGATGAATCCTCCGCGGGAGTTATTTTCAGGCTATCCCCATAATATGGGACCGTGAACCCCAAACTGCACTCCTTCCATGAGTCAAACATTATATTTAAACCAAATTTAATCCGGACCTAAAGAGAATGACAAAGAGATAATAACCTGTTTCCCGCATGCGCACGATAATTTTCTTTTCGCTTCCATTATTCATTGGATCGTTCCAGAATGTGCAATTCGGAAACCAACCCTTTTATATCCGATGAATCTGTTTGAAAGAGATGACCATTTCCGGCAAGCTTCGAATTCCTGCCTCACTGTGCATGAAGTGCAGAGGAGGAAAGTTGCTTTGCGGGCTTTCCTACTGCCCAATATCGGTGAAGTTAATGGCAAAGAAACTTATGGAGACCCATAGCCCCGGGCGTTCACTGAATGGCTCTTCACCTCCATCCGTATTTGTTGGAAGATACGGATATCCAAAGATCAACATATATCCATCTTCCCCGCCATTTCATGGAGATACCTCACGGCTTGAGAGATCTTCAGAATGGCTGAACATGGGAATGGAGGAATTCCTTTCCATGCGGCTTTCTCTCCTCAGGGGCTCCACTCCTGTTGAAGTTACTCAGGCAGCAGATCCTGGAAGACTCTTCCAGGAAATACAGTTAATGGCAATATCCGGCAGACCCGTGGAGGTGGATATGGAGCTGGAAAAACCCATAGGTGGAGGAGATGTTGTCCTTGATGAGCATTCCAGCCCCATGGGGCCATCTTCGCCTCTGAAGAGGCTTTCCATAGATTACAGATCACCGGATCTGCATGTTGAGAAAGCCTATTCCGACACGGACCTGAAGGCAGCCGATGCCATGAAGTATCTCTATAGCAACGGAATTCAGGTGGACAGAATCTCAAGCATAATCAGCATAGGAGCCCTTGGAGAGAAGAAGAAAAGAAGGGCTGTCCCCACTCGCTGGGCAATCACGGCATCAGACAAAAGCATCTCAGACAGTCTGGTCAGGGAGATAAGGGACTACCAGCAGATAAGCTCTTTTGAGGTCTACGTCCGCCCAACATATGGAAATCTCTTCATGGGAATACTGACACCATCCAACTGGATATACGAATGGGGGGAGTCCTGGTTCCCTGGCAGTACCTGGAACCAGTGGGGAGATCACGCAGAAATAGAACTGGACTATGAGGGCTACAACTTCAGAAAGGACTACCCTGACATAGGAGGTTGTTACTACTCCACAAGGCTTGCGGTTGCTGAAAAGTTCAAATCCATGAAAAGGAGGGGAGGAGCCATAACCTGGAGAGAGATATATCCAGGATTCAATCTGCCTGTTGGAGTATGGCATGTTAGGGAGAACATGAGAGCCCTGTTTTCATCAGAACCTGTGAAATTTGGTACTCTTCAGGAATGCATCAGATATCTTTCTGATTTTACCCAGGTACCAGTTGAAAACTGGGTGAAGAAATCATATGTATATCCGACACTTACAACTAACAACCTGGACAGATTCCTTGAGATGAAATCATGAGGGTATTTGAGATTGAAACTTCAGGCTCCATTTCCAGATCCGGGATGAGGGAGCTTGACTACTGCCTGAACCCCTATCTTGGATGTCATCATGGTTGCACCTACTGCTACGCCATCGATATGACCTCCAGGAGGGATGCGGCGGAGAACTGGGGTGAGGTTGTATATGTCAGGCGGAACATTGTGAAAAACCTCGCTGCCGACATCAAGGG
This sequence comes from Thermoplasmata archaeon, assembly GCA_021802365.1. The sequence continues at coordinate 4,060 of JAKAAJ010000049.1, forward strand.
ACTGAGGAGAGGCACTGTGGGAATTTCGACAATAACAGATCCTTATCAGGCAGTGGAGGCAAAATACAGGCTCACAGGAAAGTCCCTTAAGATACTTCTTGAAAATGGGTTTCGTGTGACCTTACAGACGAAATCCCCTCTTGCAAGGCTTGATTTCCATCTTCTGGCGAGATACAGAAATCTCGCGGACATAGGTTTCACCATAGCCACCTCAGACAATGCCAGAACAAGGCTGACTGAACCACATACCCCGTCCCCCGGAGCAAGATTCAGGACCATTAAGGAGGCATCTTCCCTTGGTATAAACACCTGGATCTACTTTGGTCCTATTATGAAGGGAATAAATGATTCACAGGAAGAGATCAGTGCAATAATGAGATGGGCATCCTCCAGCAACTCCAGGGTAATATTTGATTTTTACAGAAATTATGAAGGTTCAAGGAAGACCATTGCGGCATCCGGCCTCAATCCTGAAGGACTTTCAGGCAATGATGCCTGGAGAGAGCGTGTATCATCGGCCATCATTAAAACTGCTGCGGAATTTTCTGTGGAGGTTAACAGTGAAGAGGAAGAATGGCTTGTGGAAAGGAGAAAAACATTCCGTACGCTCTTCTGACAGTTAAATTTCATGCACTTCCTGATCATTGGTATAAAATTATTTAACATGGCAGGAATACTCACAGGATTTGGTCAGGATCAGCGCCGGTGACGGAAGCATATACGCCTCAGTGGCATACATTCAGAAGAGAAAAGGTGTTCTGGTCATAGATGAAACCGGTATCAGGTTCAGGGAGGAATCGGGAAATAAGACCATTGACATCCCTTTTTCTAAGATTTCAGACCTTCAGGTAACAGGGCTCATCGGCCACAGGATATCCGTCAGTACCCAGGGAACTAAATACAACATAAAAGTGGGTGAGCTGGACAGATGGTTCAGGATGATCCAGCTTGGAGTCAGAGTAACACGCAAACTGACGCAATCTGACGGGAAATCCAGAAATAATCTGGCGGAAAGAGCGAAATCATCTTCAGGGACAGCTCCCACTGCTCCTGCCAATGTTCAGAATCCTCTTGTTGAACAGATTCAGAGAAGAAAGAGCAATTCAGCACCTCCACCTCCTGCAAAGGAAAATAGGCCCACAAAGATTCAGCCCATAATTGAAAAACCTGACTATAAGGGTGCATGGCCAACAGGTCAGGATTATGAGCAGAGCTTTCAGACGCCCTCCGGTTATATCCACCCCTCTCTTGGCAATATATCCGGATGGAGGGTCATGAGAAACACAAAGAACCCTGCCTGGCTTGTTCAGGCTTCAGGAAATTACGGCTCAGTATACAGGATTGATGATGGCTCTGGAAGGTCATATGCAATAAAATGCTTCACGAGAAAATCAACTCAGCTCAATGCCAGATACCAGATTATACACCAGTACCTGCAGACTCTTTCAGGTAAAAAGCTCCCCCTGATCGATTTTTCCTACTATCCGGACGGCATAAGAACCAGAAGGGCCCCCTCGTACTATTTCCCCATAGTCAGAATGCCATGGATTGAGGGACAGACACTTAACCGGTACATTTCCGCCAACATTTCAAGGCCAAAGGCCTTTGAAAGTCTTGCAATGAAATTCTGCAATGCCATGGTTTCACTTCAGGGGTCGGGAATATCACACGGGGATCTCTCAGGAGACAACATCATAGTTGATTCCGGTGGAAACATTCTTCTTGTGGACTATGACGGAATGTTTGTCCCACCTCTGTCAGGAGAAAAGGCTACTGAGAACGGGCATGCAGATTTTCAGCACCCTTCCAGGGGAAGAGATAATTTCTCTAAGTTCACGGACAATTTCTCAATACTTGTTGTCTTCCTATCGCTGCTTGCCATAGCCAGGAGACCGGAGATGTGGAAGAAATACAACGACGATGATCCGGACTGCCTCATTCTAAGGAAGAAGGATTTCATGGACCCCTCAGGGTCACCAGTCATGAAAGAAATAGGTTCAATAAGGGCACCAAAGGTCAGAAAAGCCCGAAAGCTTCTTCTTGAGGCACTTAAGAATCCCCCTGAATGGGTAGGCACCTCAGCAGAGACAATAAGTGCTATCTGAAACCCACAACGGCAACTGTGATGTCGTCGTTCCTTATCCTTCCGCTGTCTATTGCCTCCACAAGGCTTCTGGAAAATCTCTTTTCCACAACCTCTTCCAGGAGAGCAGCCGGATGAGCCTCCCTCAACAGGAGAACGGATATGGAATCAGTAGCAAATACCAGCCTGTCGTAGGCAGAAACTGCCCCATCCATCATCCTTACCTCCGGGTCCCTTGATGATGAATCCAGGGGGAAAGGATGCCCCTTGCCGCTCCATACAAGATCAGGTGTTGTGTTGAACTGTGCCGGGTCGGTGAGAGGGAAACTGTAAATGATCTCATCCCCCCTCAGTTTGAAGAGGCAGGAGTCTCCAACAGCAATTGCCCTCATCTGTAGCGTGTCATCATCCTGGTGCCTCAGGTGGCATAGAAGAAGTGTGGAATGTGAGCCATTGACAGCTTTGTTTCTGGTGAACCACGGAAGTTTTCCCCATTCCACTGATCTGTACCACCTTTTCCTTGATTCCACTATGAGGTTGTGCATTATGTCTCCGGCACTTCCGGAGAAAAGATCCATATCACCTGAAACGAATGTTTCGGTCAGAGCTCTGGCCCATACATCTGAGAATATTGAGTTGCTCACACCATCGGCAATGGCAAACTTCATCTTCTCAAGATCGTAGGAGAAGGAGTCCTCATAATCGGACTCCCTGTTACCAAGCTTGCTCATCCTGAAGTAGTCAACTTTCATTTTTCACTGAAGGTTGTCCACTGGAGCCCTTGTGCCGATGTCGAGGAGTTCCAGTAACTCGTCAAGGCCTGCATTGAAAACATAGCCCCTTGATCCGGGAGACACATTAAGGGATCTCTCAGCGGCTATATTCAGGAATGGCTCAGGAAGTGGACTTGACATCTCATAAAGCTGCTTCGCATACCTGTCACCTGCAGGTAGATCACTTTCGGATGCGGGAAAAACAACTGGAGGTGCACCCTTCAGCTCAGAAAGGTGGCAGTTCCATATCAGCACATTTCCGTCTGAACTCTTCATCCCCATTATCTGCTTTGCCTTCTCCAGTGGATCTCCGTCAGTTGCTGCACCATCAGATATATTGATTATTATTGGCGGATAGGAATTTGGATGCTCCGCAAGCCAGTCATCTATCCATGTCCTGGCCATTTCAAATGCACTCACCATGGGTGTGTTTGAGTTCGCCACTGGCTCGAACCATACAGGGAATTCGAATTCAGTCTCAACTTCATTTCCATCGGGGTCAGTGAGTTTCTCTTTCCTCTTGACCATTCTCAGTGGTGTTTCCGCCAGCTTAGAGATCGGGACAATACTGGAATCTCCCAGAAGCGATGTTGCCTCATCAGCTTTTGAGCCATAACCGATTATGCCTATGTCAAAGTATTCCCTGACACCGTCAGTCTTTGTGCATCTGTATATCAATTCATATATCTGCCTGTTCACGGCCTCGCTGGCTTCCTGTGATTTAGATCTCTCTCCACCGCCAATCTTATGGCTCATTGATCTTGACTGATCTATAAGAAAAATGAACAACCCCGGGTTCCGTCTGCTTATCTCACTAGCGTATGCCATGAGCTGACAACATTATTTCAGAAATAAAGCTTTCATAAAAATAAGAATGAAATAATAAAAAATGATATTATTTCATTGCCAGATAGTTAACCGGTGGTCTTCCGGGAAGGTGCATGGGGAAGTAATCATATCCGGAAGTTATGAGCCCGTCATTGTTGTATGGCATTCTGTTGAAATGACCATGGCCAAAGCCGAAGTTCATGGCAAAGGATCCGTGACCAGGGTAGTTCCACCAGTAGTTTCCTAATTGACCAAGGTCCCAGTGGTCTGTATAGTTCACAGTGTTGTCAGTGTATGTGCTGAAGTTGGGGCTGAATGCTGTTATGTATGTGCCAAATGCATTTTCTGCTATTGTGTTGTTGTTGCTGTATACAGTAAGTCCCATGGGGTTGCTGGTTCCTGTATTTGAGAATGGGTTTGTGGTGACATCAATTGCTGCATACTGTGTTGCATTCATGGTGTTATCCTGCTGGAAGTAATTGCCAAGAACAAGGTTATTTCCAGACTGCGTGTGGGTGTTGTAGATGAGCATGCCACTGTCCATTGTGTAGAAATAATTGCCATATATCTCGTTGTCCTGGGAATTCCACAGAAGCAGGTTTGCCACCGGAAGCTCAGTCAGAGATGCCTGGAAGAATCCGGTGAAGAGGTTACCTGCAATGATTACATTTGACGAATCGTACAGAACAGTGCCGAGGTCA
>JAKAAJ010000050.1 GCA_021802365.1 Thermoplasmata archaeon
TCCGGTATACAATATAGGAGTCATAGGGGGAAGTACCGCTGACAGCGAACACTATGGAATTGCAGTGGAACTTGGAAGAACTCTGGCAAAGAGGGGCCATATAGTGCTTTGTGGAGGCCTTCACGGAATTATGGAAGGTGTATCCCAGGGTGTTAAAGAAGCAGGAGGTATTGTTATAGGGTTGCTCCCGGGTTACAGCCCGGACTCCGGAAACAGCCATCTCACTGTGGGCATTCCCACCGGCATAGGATACATGAGAAATTTCCTCATCATCAGAGGGTCAGACGTGATCATCTCCATTGACGGCGCAACCGGAACACTTTCTGAAGCTGCCTTTGCCCTGTCGGAAGGGAAGACTGTGGTTTCCATTGGCACTCCTCCGGTAACCAGGTTGAAGGACTCAGACGGAAAGATGATATCCGCCCGCACAGCTGTAGAGGCAGTAAACATATCTGAAAATGAAGCAAGGGAAAGAAGGGAAGTGTCAAGAAAACTGGACAGCCTCCATGGATACAGATCCTGATCTATGAAATTCATTCAGATATCAGTCACACAATGAGTTCCAATAGGTTCCGGAATCCTAAACTATAGATACCCTCTTTATTACAAAAATATCCATTATAATATTTATCAGAAATGCAGCAATACTGAGAACCAGAATTGCAGGAACTATGGCAAGAAGGTTAACTGCGTGCCCCCCTATGAACGGAATTATGGATGGATATCTTATCACAACCGCTGTGGGGAAAGCCTCCAGAAAAGAGATTCCTGCAAGGTCAAAGAATATAACGAATATCTGCAGGCCAAGTGAACCCAGCCTCAGGAGATCGTATGTGAGATAACTCAGAGCCATTGCAAGAACCCCCAGAAGAACAACCTCCTGGTCCAGAGGAAATATGGTCAGATCAACAAATATGGAGAATATACCTATGAGAAGTGAAAGAAGAGGGACAATCCATCTCTTCTCTCCGGTGAACCTTCTAGCCAGGAAAGGAGAAAATGAGATCAGCCCTATTGCGGCCAGAACCATAAAATCTGTGATATCCACAAGAAATGACGATGATGTGAAACTCAGAACAACAATGAGGGCAATGGTGAAGAACCAGGAAAGGGATTTCATTGATCTCGGGAAGAAACCATCGCTTGAGAGGCTTCTAAGATGTCTGGATGCAGCTATGAAAGCTGGAACAAAAGTTGTTATATCAGCTATGAGAAACGCAGAAATTGTGAGAAGCCCAAATTGCGGGTTGATATACCTGTCAACCACATAAAGAGCGGGCATGGTTGCCTTTTCTATTCCAGAAAGGCTTGGATGTACGGTGTAATAGGATAGAGCAACAAGGAGCATAACCGCAAGGGAAAAGAGAACTGTGATGATCATTGACATTGATACATAACGTATCCTGCTCATCGGTTTCAGGTGGAATAACCTGGAAATAACCGGAATGGTTGAGGTTTCCTTTGTCTCCTTTATGATGGACTGGATCTCCTGGAAACCAAAGAACAGAATGAAAAGATAACTTGTATTCTCAAGAATCTCAACCCCCATGTTGCCTGATCCTATGCTGGTGAAGCCGCTGAAATTCCAGCCTCCCCGGAATCCAAGTATGATGCTCTGAGCTATGATTATAACGACCATGACAACAAGCATGATGATCTGGCCCATACCTATGAGCTTCAGATACCTGTTTTCAAGGAATGCATTGATGACAAACCACACAGCAAATGAGAGAACAAGGAATCCCAGTACTGCATAAATGTAGTAGGTCTGCACCCCGTACACCTTAAGTATTTCAGGCAGGCTCTGGAATGTGAATGTGAGAAAATAAATGGCTGAGAATGCAGCAAGTGCAGTATTTGCAACCCACATGGAAAGCCTTGAGATAAAATAAGTGACTGAATTCTTGCCCACACCTATCCTCAGGAAGCCCGGGCCGCCTACGGAATCGATGTGGTTCTTTTCCGTATATATATACATATACGAATAAACCCAGGCTATTCCCAGAGATATAAGTCCGGCAATCACAAGAGATACAACGGAAACGATGGCATACTGCACAATGTTCACCGGCAGGATAATGAACAGCGGTGATCCTATCGTGGTCCCGATACCAATTGCAAGCAGCGTAACAAATCCATAAGTTGGCCTTGCCCTTACCGTCCTGACAGGCCTCCTGAATTTGACCCTGAGGGACTGTGGAAAAATGGAAACAAGCGCCAGTCCTGATATCAGGCCAGCCATGAGGGCAAATATCTGAATTGTCAGGGGGAGCCTGAGAGATGTTGATGATAACCCTTTCAGAGCTTCCCCCATGATTACTGCCGATACCCCTGCAAAAATTATACCGAGGACCACTGTGAGATACTTGAATGAAATAACTATTATCCTGAGATCCTTGCGGTTATTGAACATTTGACATCAGGAAGTTAGGCCGGAATCCTCCAGAGTGTTAGCAGCCACCTTGAGAATTGCGAAGGCCCCGATAATAAGGGTAGCGCCCAGCGAAAATAGAAGGAGGGCCAGGAGAGATGTGATAAATAATCCCGGGTGCAGAAGTGTTACCCTTTCAGTGAAGTAATTCAGAAATGCCTGTGGGTTATCATAGGCAAAGAAAGATGGAACAATAAGGCCAAGGCTGAGAAAGAGAAGGATTCCTGCCATTGCAATCTCCCCCACAGCAATGATGAATGACCACAGTGAACTCTTCCTGAAGCGCCTCGAGAGAAGAGAGAGGAACTCCTGCACATCCAGATCCTTTGCGCCAGAAATTCTTCCAAGAGCACGCTGACTGTACTCACTGTTGTTCTGAGACAGTACTGCTACAGCTTTTATGTCTAGCAGAAGCTGGTCAAGCAACGCGTCAAAGGAGTCTCCGGTTTTTCCTTCTTGACTGTCCACGATTGATCAGCTGCAATAGAGAGCGTAGTTAAAAACAGTTACGCTGTGGCGGAATTCACTGAGATTGTTAAGGATTGCAGATAATAGGGGACATGCTCAGATGTGATTCTGTGCATTCACGTTTCTCTTTCTGACCCTTGCTGTGTTTTCAGATAATATGAATCTTTCAGTGAAGAAGGTGGCGATTGTGGACTGTGTTGCAACCCACATAAGGGGTACCATTGTTCCCCAGGCAGCAATTTCAAAGACCAGAACTGATGAAAGGCTGAAGAAAGGCCATGGATTGAATCTGTACTCCAGGCCAACATAGAAGATCAGAAGGCTGAATATCCCCATGGCTAAGGACAGAAATTCACTCACCAGATATCCTCTGGAAAACACTTTCCTGACGGAACCTGCAGCAATTCCGCCAGTTATGGTTGTCAATGACATCAGTGCATACACCGGGAAGCTCTCAAGCACAAGAGCAGTGAGAACAGGAACAAACCATAGGAAAATTGCCAGCGAACCTGCTATCAGGAGTGGAAAAGCCCATATTGTATTTCTTCTCAGAATATATCCACCGTAGAGGGAGCCAATAAGATATCCGAGAAAAGCCCCTGCCATTGATGTGCCGAATATGAAAAGAGGAGTTTTGAAATACCCCATGTATACTGCAAATGTACTTACAGAAGGAAGAATCAGCAATCCTGCCATGAGGATAGCCCTTGACACTGTTTTAACGTATTCCGTAAATTTTCCATAGAACACAGTGTGGTTGCTCTTCACAAACCACAGGATCAGATTTGTCATAAGAAGCAGTACCCAGCTTTCAAGTATCAGCGGTATCATGGCTATTGTCACAATGGCAGCTGCAACTGACGGAAGGAGACCTATACATCCTTCACACTGGCAGGAAAGAGAAGTGGCAATACCCTGCACTCCTGAAACGGCCATTCCGGAATTACCGTTCCCTGAAAGAATTCTGAATATCCCGTAGAAATTATCCACCGCCAGTATGGATATGGATGTGAATATGAGAATTATAAGGGGGCTCAGTGTAATTGTGACAAGAGAACCATAGATGTTCACACCGGAACTGTATATCCATGGGAGCGGCTGGCCCGGAAATATGTATATGTATCTGAGTGGAACCACAGTTACCGGTGCTGTTAGAGGCTGGGATATGAACTGAAGGGATTCCCCAAGATAGTACATGAAGAATGAGAAACCTGTGAATGCCAGAAACCTCCCGTAGCTCCTTAATATACCGTTGAAACTGATTATGGAGAATGCAAAGATGAGTACTGCGAATATAAGATATTCAGGATGGTAAAGGAACATCAGAAGTAGCAGGATAGCGTTGAAAATCTGTAGATACCCGAAATACCTGTAAAATCTGTAATTCATGTATTCTGTAAATATGAATATCAGCGGGACAGAGGTGAAAAATGCCACAACGAAGAGATAATCGGTAAAACCCCTGTCATCTATCAGGATTGATTGATTCATGGCCGGTACCAGCAGAAGAAATGCAGTCATTGCTGCTTCGACAGAAGCAATGGCCCATCTGAAATGGTTATTTGTTCCGGTTCCGGCCATCTGAGTCATACCTATCAGCTCACCACAACACTGCCCATCATCCATCCCTGGGTTGCCATAGCGCCTTCCCATCCGTTGGCACCGGACCCGCAGGGGTCATTGCACTGCCAGCTGTATGTGCCTTCCTGTGATGAACTGAAGTGAAGATCGGCAACAACAGTTGATACTGGAGGAATTGGAATATTAAGGTTCAAACCGGCAACGGTGAACGTGTGGGAAACACTGTACTGCGGGAATGATGAAACCACTGTTCCACTGCTGAATTTAGATGATGTTGAGTTTACATTTGTGTTGTTAATGACCTTCACAACATTCCCAACGGTGCCATTCACGTCATATAGAGAGGCCTGGCCTGCGCCATCCCCAATGTTATTCCCTGCCTGTCCCAGAGGATATGCTGTTCCATTGTCATAACATATAATTGTCAGGGTTATGTTCTGGTTGGCCGGGAATGTTATCGTTGTTGTGGATTTGAGTGAACCATTCTGCAGGAGATAATAATGAGGCTGCTGGCCAATGGTTGAGTTATAGTAATTGTCAGTGGTGATTACAAGAGTGATGGCCACAGGTCCGGAGGGACCCGAACTCTGAATATGCGCAGGGTGTGTGATATTCAGAGATATCCCGTAAGCACCTGCCATAACGGCGATAACAACAAGAGCTATGAACAGTTTCTTTCCTATTTCCATATTTATCATATGTTAATGTGCAGAGGATATAAATTGAACTAGCCTTACTATTAAGGGAGAATGTTCACGCCTTATTCGGGTCAGATAAAGTTTATCATAAGTTCTAGCCTTATGAGATGACAATGCCGCGAAAAAAATCTTCAATTGACACCCTTATTGAAGTAAGCAGAGAGGACTGCAAGGTAACAAATCTTGTATATACACGAAAATTCAAAGCAGAGGTTATGAGACTCAAGATTGGGGGTGATGTCACAATTCACAGAATCATATGCCAGAGCAATAAGGATGAAATTCTTGATGAACTTAGAAAAAATGGCATATCCTGCTCTGAAGTCGGAAAAAATTCCATCTGGGCCAGAAGTGAAAGCTGCTCCAGCTGTGCCTTTCTCTCGAAAGAGAATATAATAATAACTGGCAGCAGGTCTTATAACAGAACAAGGCTTTCCTACAGGTTCAAGGCTCCCTCCATGGCTTATGTCAGGAGCCTGAACTCACGGCTTGAGGAGAAAGGCTTTGCCCCTCTGCTTGTAGAGGCAAGCGAGGAGACCAATTCAGACCTCACAGAGAGGGAACAGGAGATAATTGAGATAGCATTCAGGAAAGGATATTACGATTCTGACAGGAAGATTTCTATGAAGGATCTGGCAAAGGAACTGAAAGTATCGGTACCTTCACTGTCCGATGTTCTGAGAAGAGGTACAAGAAAGATTGTAAAGGATTACGTTGAGAATCATCTTTGAAGATTTTCAATTTGTGTAGTGTCATAATGATATCAATCAGATTTTCAATAAAATCTATTAAGGGATAAGACACTCAGGTAATTGCCCTGAATCAAACAAGGTGGAAAATAAATGGCGGAACAGGTAAGTGAGGAATCATTGCGGGTGTTGCGTTCTGTATTCTATGACCTTTTTGATTCATTGATATATTCCCAAAGGGCATCTGATGCCTCCAAGGATCTTGAAGGACTGAAGGCAGGCGAAAACGACAGAAAGAAGAGGGTAGACCAGCTTCAATCAGATCTGGTCGGGCTCATCAATATTTACAGCCAGGAGGAGAAGAGTGCATTCTTCCAGGGAATAAAAGAAACTCTGATGAAATTCATTTCTGCAACACTTGACGATTTCAAAAAGAAAATTGCGCCATCTAACAGTGATCAGATTGCTGCAAAGGAAGAGGAAGTAAAGGCTTACAGAGCAAAGAGCACACGTGCCATTGAGGTCTTCCTTTCCAGAAATTATATTCCTGTAAATGATGGTGAGGTTTCTCTTAAATTCCTGAATGGTGGATATGAGTGCCGCTATCGTGCCAACTGCCCCAGAGATCTGGAATACGAATTCCTTCTTGACACATCTGAAATTGAATTCCTCCGGTCAAGACTTTATCCATCTTCATTCCAGAAGGGGATAAGAGTACCCGTAAGGCTAGGTAAAAGCTGGATGAGCAAGGACCCGGTTCCTGACTTTGAACGCCTTGATGAATATTACATATCATCCTCAAATTTATCAAGCGGAGACCTTTTCATAAAACTTGCACATGATGAGGCCGGTTCTGAGATCAGGATTCACCAGACAAATGCAGATGTCAGCTCTTTCCTGGAAGTTGAATATCAGGATTCTCTAGGTAAGGTATCGGTGACATCTGAGCCGGCCCTGAATGGGAACCTGGAGAGAGACGGTATTCTGACAATCTGCAGGCAGATGAGGAACAGCCTGGAAATGCTGAAGGAGAAGAAGCTGCGCCTTTCCTCCCTGACCTTGAGGGATTCCAGCATACTTGAAACACAGAACTATTCATCGCTGATAACAACCATAATTGAGATTCTTCTGCCGGGAATAAAGGATGCATTTGCTGCAATCGTGACAGGTTCAATCAAACCTTCCGAACAGCAGATAATATCGAAGGATCAGATAATAGACAGACTCAAGCTCGTACCTGATATAGCCCCGGCAATCACTGCGATGTTCGGTTTCCAGGGACTTCTTGACGGAATGGGAAACAATTGAGATAAAGTGATATGGACAGATATACAGTTTTCTATGATGAGTTCTGCCCTTTCTGCAACTTTTCTGTGAAGGTCCTGAGGAGATTCGATGTACTGCACAGAATGGATTTTCAGGGTATGGTGGAATATTCAAAGAAAAACAGGATTCCCGTAGAGGATTTGATGAATTCCGGAATACAGGTACAGACCCCTGAGGGAAGAAGATATTTCCGGATGAGGGCCATTTCACTCCTCACGCTGCGTTCCCCTCCACTTTTCCTGATTTCTCTGGCGGCAGATTTTCTCATTCTTGCAGGGCTGGGAGAAGGCGTTTATGAGTTTGTGGCAAGCAGAAGGTACAGCATCCCTATACCGGGAAATTCCCAAAGGCACAGGAGAGGGTCTCTTTAATTTCTTATCTTTCTATCCACTTTATTTCGCAGTAAATCTATGGGAACGAAATAGGACTCCCTTCCCATCTTCCTTGCAACTCCAGCAGCATAGGCACTCTGAAGTCCTTTTGAACAGTAAAACACAAGTGGCCTGTCTGGTTGATTCTCCTGCTTAAGTGTATCCTTCAACTGTCTTAACCCTATATTTCTCGCGCCAGGGTAGTGCCATTCCCTGTAATCCATGGGGCTCCTGAGATCGAATGTAAGTGACTGATCCGGGATATTCTCGCACAGAAGGCTGGTCTTTTCAAGCGAATCGATGACATCATCGATCTCTGAAGGGCTGATCTGAACCCTTGATTTTATCATATCATCCAACCCAATTATGCCGGCAAAATCAGTTCTGACTATCTCCGGGTCAGCCCTGAGAACAACCTCCTGGGAAAAGAGAGAGCAGAATTCACCCATGTTTGTCTTAGGGAAAGTTCCAATCTTCCTGGCTACCTCAGTTATCTCATCCTTATCCATTCCCACAAGAGGCCTGAAGACAGGAAAGTCAAAACCGGCATTAATAGCCATCAGGTTGGCAGGTGTCTGCGAGGAGACCTGCCCAATGGATTCACCGGTCACTATTCCGTTTCCGTTTTTTTCAATGGCAATCTTCTTTGCAATCTCATAGAGGGTTCTCTTGTAAGTTATGTTTGGTATTCGGACCTT
>JAKAAJ010000051.1 GCA_021802365.1 Thermoplasmata archaeon
TTCCCAATTGTTGTGAAGTTTGCACCTGGAACCAGTTCCACCATATCATTAAGGGACATTCCATGGTATATGAGGACGTTCCTGTTTTCAAGGACAAGATTATAAGGGTTCGGAAGCATGAATGCATTTTCAGGCAGCAATTCCTTTATCTTCCCGCTGAATTCCGGCTGAGGCTCCGCAAGCCTGACGGTGTCATGATTTCCAGGCATTATGAAAGTCTGTATATCATCAGGCAGTCCCTGCAGCAGTTCTCCCAGAAGCCCGTACTGTTCCATTGGATTCACGAGCTCGAGATCATTCTCCTGGCCCGGATAAACTCCTATCCCATCGATGACATCCCCGCTAAGAATAAGGTAGTGCAGATTCTGGGCCTCACCCTCAGAGGATTCTATCCACTTTACCATTCGCCTGAAGTCGTCCTTCCTGAAGGTTTTCGACCCCACATGTATGTCGGAGATGGACCCAACAATGGATGGTTCTTTTCCCCTGTCATCTATAACCCTGTATGGGATATCTGGCCTTATAATCTCATTAACAAATATTACCGGGTCCCCCTTTCCATGGCTGACTGATCCGACTATCCCTATAACTTCATCCTGAAGTATAAGCTCATTAGCAGGCCCCCTGTCCCGCATTATTATTCCCTGCAATGAATCCTCCATGTCTTCAATAACAAGCCTCTTGTGCCCGTTCTTAGTTGTATCAATGGAAGAGACCATTCCAACTACTTTTGCCTCCCCCTGCAATTTTTTCGCGGTTTTTATGTCAACTGATCCACGCATCGTCCCTGAAAGGGAGACCATTCTTGAGAGCTTTTCAAACCTGTTTGCAAACATTGCCCTGAAGTCCTCTACAGAACTGTTCACCTTTATATCAGGGAGGCTTATCTCAAACTTCGCTGGAATCGGTTTCCTATCTCCCCGAAGTAACTTCCGGACATCCTCTTCGCTGAGATAACCGGAAGAGACAATTTCATCCGAAATCATACGGGGAATCATTGTACCCATGCTTTTTTTGAGGATCATCTCAAGTGCCGCCGGTGACACAAGTATCCCATGAGATTGGAAATACTGGAGTATTTTGAAACGGTCACCGAAAAGATCAGCAGGCATATCTCCAAAAATGTAGCCATAAATAATATTTTATTGTAGCTGTGAAAGATGCCTGGAGATAAATCTATCTCCGGGAATGAGCCATAAAGATGAAGGAAAAATAAAGAGAAATACATTAAGTGCATTCTTGAAAGGTGAACCGATTCGGGGATGCTCTCCTCTTTCTGGTTATGGCATCGGCCTGGGCCCTAAACTATCCACTTGTAAAATTCGCCCTGTCTTATGAGGGGCCGGAAGGGGTTGTTCTCTTCAGGATTATCTTCGCCCTGATTTTTGCTATTGCACTATTCGGGAGAGGCCTAAAATGGCCCTCTGGAAAGAGAGAGAATATTCTCCTTGTAATCTATGGTTTGATAAACATTGTTGCTTTCATGTCTTTCTGGCTCCTTGGTGAGAGCACAGAAACCTCTGCGTTGAGCTCCATTATAATATACACTTTCCCGGTACTCACAATTATCTTCTCATTCGTTTTTCTTGGAGAGAGGGCCTCTGCTCTTAAGATAGCTGGGACTGCCCTAGGTTTCGCCGGCCTGATTGTCGTATTCGTTGACCATCTGATCATAAGGCCAGGCATTGGGCTGTTCCTTCTTCTCTTTGCAGCCATATCATGGGCCTCTGCAACAATAGTCTTCAAGAAGTATTTTGCAAACCAGGACAGCAGGAGTGTCAATACAATACAGTTTGTCTATGCCCTTCCATTCCTTGCCCTATTCTCTCTGGCGCCAGGAAACTTCACAATTCACGGTCTTACAGTTCAGTTCCTTCTTATAACACTGCTTATGGGGTCTATCGGTACTGCTGTAGCCTACGGCATTTTCCTGTACCTTGTAAGAAAATACCCTGTCTCCGAAATATCATCATTCTTCTTCCTTGTTCCTGCTTTGTCCATTGTTTTTAGCCTTATCCTCCTTCATGAGGTCAGTACGACGTACACTTATGCCGGTTTCGCATTGATCAGTGCTGGCATCTTCCTTTCCTCCTTTGGCAAATCTGGAAATGCCCAAACAAAAGTAGTAAATAAATCAACGGAATAATCGAACCCATGGATTCCCTTCAGGAGCTCAACCGGGAAATTCAATCCTGCAAGAGATGCGATCTTTTCTTCTCCCGGAAGAGAGCCGTATGTGGAACTGGTGAAACAAACCCCCAGATTATGGTAATAGGCGAGGCACCAGGGGCCAGGGAGGATGAAACAGGAATCCCATTCGTAGGCAGGAGCGGAAAGCTCCTCAGGACCGTAATGGAGATTGCAGAACTTAACATAGACAGCGTTTACATTTCAAATGCAGTCCGATGCAGGCCGAAAATAGGAAAGACTCCCAGGATTTCTGAAATAAGGAAATGCAGCAATTTCCTCAGGGCTGAAATAAACATTCTTCGTCCGCAGATTCTGATCCCAATGGGAAATTCTCCACTGAAATCCCTGAGGAGCGTCCTGGGGATAGATTTTGGGCCAATATCAGAAGTGGAGGGTTCAATATTTGCCATTGGAAACACATTCATAGCGCCTCAGTTCCATCCGGCTGCAATCCTTCGAAACCCGAAGAGATATGAACGATTCAAAGACAATTTCTTAAGGCTAAGGAATTTTGTTGATGACATTGGAAGAATGGATTTGACAGAAATTGAGAAGAATTACAGGATCAGGCATATTAACGGCGCCTGAACCTGGTATAGTAGTAAAGAACTATTACAATTATGATAAAACCTGCTGCAATTCCGTAATAGAGGTCACTTTTATGGGCAGGCGGATTACCTATATTTATTGAATTGCCAGATGCGTTATCATAACCTGGAGCTTTTATGACGTACTGTGGATCTATATGCAGGCTTAAATTGAATAGCCCCAGCCCGGCAGAAGAGGTGTAATTTGCGCTAGATGACATTGAAAATTCGGTGTCATTCAATGAGGAGATATACGATGATGTCCAGTTCGAAAGCGATTTAGAGAAGGCGGAAAAATTCAGGAAATTTGGCTCAGTGCTGAAATATACGCCCAGCTTTCCAATTGAGTTAGCATTATGGCCTTTCTCTGTCAGATTACCCCTGAAGTTAAATGACCTCCATGTCATATTTATTGTCTTTCCATTTACCATACCCTTCAGATCCATTGAAAGGCTTGTAGAATACAGTATCTGAATAAGCCCTTTGTTTGCATTGTTTATGGAGGTCTCATTGAACCCAAGCGTAATGTTACTTACAGAGATGCCTGTTTCAAGTGTGGCTATCGAGCTCTCAATTCCGGCCTCTGTAGATGAGTTCCCAGACGCTGAAAACGTTATTGACTGGTTTGATATTTGAAGGGCATTAAGTACTACCGGACTACCTGTTATGTTAAGTGTGGAATTAACCACGGTGCTGACCGCTGCACTGTCATTAGCACTGTTTATAGTGACTGTGGTTGTGGATGCGTGTGATGCAGGAATGGCCGAAAGCAGAAGAGCCATGGTTACCAGCAGTACAAATGGAAATTTCTTCATTCTGGCTCATGATCCAAAATTCAGGATAAAAATTATTCTATGGAATGTGAAAAAGACATTCCACATTATTATGAATAGTTGTAAAGCTGGTAATTTGGGGGTTCAGCTGTTATCCTTATGTCATGGGGGTGGCTTTCCCTGAGCCCATTGCCGGTTATTCTGACAAATCTTGCATTCTTCCTCAGGTCATCAATATTCTTTGCACCGACGTATCCCATTCCAGAACGGATGCCACCCACTAGCTGGTAGATGACCTCTTCAACCTTGCCCCTGTATGGAACTGCTCCTTCAACTCCCTCTGCAACAAACTTTGAACTTCCCACCTTTCCATACCTGTCTGATAATCCTGTCTGTATAGCACCTATCGAGCCCATGCCCCTGTAGGCCTTGTACTTTCTTCCACTGATTATAATTTCGTTGCCAGGGCTTTCATCTGTACCTGCGAAGAGGGAACCTAGCATTACAGAACTCGCACCAGCCCCAAATGCTTTCACAATGTCACCGGAAAACCTTATTCCTCCATCTGCCACGACAGGTACGCCATGCTCGGATGCTACCTCTGCTGTATCTGAAATAGCAGTAATCTGCGGTACACCTATGCCTGCTATAATTCTTGTTGTGCATATTGAGCCGGGGCCTATTCCAACCCTCAGAGCGTCAACATCCAGTGATATCAGATCTTCTGCTGCTTCTGAAGTAGCTATGTTCCCAGCCATTATATCCACCGATACCTCTTTCCTCATCTTTTTTATTGAGTTCATTACGTTCTGATTATGGGCATGTGCAGTATCCACAACAATCAGGTTTGCCCCCTCCTTCTCAAGAGCAACGGCTCTTTCAATATCGAATGGCCCAACTGCAGCTCCGACCAGAAGCTGGCCCTCTTCATCCCTAGATGCATTTGGGAACTTCTGCCTTGTGTTTATGTCTTTAGCTGTAATAAGGCCAACTACCCTGCCCTTTGAATCTACAAGAGGGAGCTTTTCTATGCGGTTATTGTAGAGAATTTCTATTGCCTCCTCTATCTTTATGTTATCCCTGGCGGAGATGACTTTTTTGACCATTATGTCCTCAACTGTCTTTACCTGCTTTCCGGCGAATTCCAGATCCCTTTTTGTAACAATTCCAACAAGTTTGTCCCCTTCAAGGACTGGCAAGCCCCCTATCTTCTTGGTACCCATTATGTTCCTGACTTCCTGAATTGTGGTGTCTGGAGAGACGGTATGAACATTTCTTATAATTATGGACTCTTCACGCTTAACGTTTCTCACCATCATCGCTTGTTGATTTACTGTGAGGTTTCGATGTATCACTCCAATGGCGCCGGCCCTCGCCATAGAAATTGCCATTTGAGTTTCTGTCACTGTATCCATTGGGGAACTAAGAAGGGGAACTTTTACCTGAATGTGTCTTGAGACACGTGAACTCACATCAATCTCCTTGGGTTCAACCGCAGTCCTTGACGGGACCAGTAAAACATCATCATAAGTGAGTCCCTCTCTTATCGCCTGAAATTTTTCCTTAAACATTGGAAGGTAAGGCTAAATCAATAAATAAATGTATTTAAATGGAAGTGGGAAAGATAGTTAAAATGTCAGTGAAGTTATTCTGCTCAATTTATTATTTCACAACCCTATTCCCTTAGGGTGAACCATATATTATGAGAGTCGATGAGCTGACGGGTATGGGTATCCCTTTGCTTGGGGAAAACCGTCTTCGAGGTGTATTGAAATCAAGGCCAGAGGATTTCATTGTTGAAGAGATCCCGTCAGATATTCCTGAAGAGATGGATGGAAGATATACTATTTTCAGTGCTGTGCTCAAAAACTGGGATACCAACAGGTTTGTGTCCTACCTTGCAAGAAGGCTTGGAATAAGCAAGGAACGGATCAGATATGCCGGCACTAAAGATAAGCGTGGCATAACCAAGCAATTCTTCTCTCTAGATGGGGATTTCGATCTTTCGAATATGATGATTCATGATGCCACAATTGACAGGGTTTTCAGAAGCAACACAAGGCTGGAATTAGGCATGTTAATGGGGAACAGGTTCATTGTTGGCCTGGGTGAAGGGATAGACCGTGGAAAAGTGCTTAACTCACTGGAAAAACTTGATTCAATCGGTGGGTTCCCAAACTATTTCGGGCAACAGAGATTTGGAAGCATAAGGGTGAATACACATAGAATTGGGGAACTCCTGGTCAGGGGAAAATATGAGGATGCTGTTCTCCTGTACCTGTACGATCCTGTTTTTGACCATGATGACTTCAGGATAAATTTTCATGAAACAGGAGATGCCAGAGCTGCCCTGAAGGAGTATCCTCTTCATCTTAACTTCGAAAGATCTCTTCTTGGATATATTGCAGAGAAAGGTAAAATTGATGGGGCATTTGATGTATTTCCCAGAAATCTCAGGATGCTATTCATTCATGCGTATCAGTCCTACCTTTTCAATCGAATACTTGCGAAGAGAATAAGAACTGTTGGATCACTGAACGAGATACTTGAAGGTGATACGGTGGTTGAAGTTGACGACCTCTTTAACAAATCCGGAAAGGAGATTGTTGTCAACAGCTTCAATATAGGCCAAATCAGGGCTCTGGTGGCGGAGGATAGAATGAGGCCTGTTGCAAAGCTGTTTGGATACAAAACTACCTTTTCAGATGGAATTATGGGCGAGATTGAAAGAGAGGCACTTGGGGATATAAGACAGGATAATTTCAAAATAACAGGCCATAGAGATATGTGGTCATCAGGGGATACAAGAATAACATCCTCCAGAGCAAGGGATTTTCGAGTTACTGAAGACGGTAGTTTCGCTTTCTCACTGGGAAGAGGCATGTATGCCACTGTTTTCCTGAGAGAGATATTTGATTTTGATTGATCCTATTGATATTGGCTTCGTATTGGGATGTTTTTTCTTTGGGTGCTTGATAGCACTGCAAAAGTAGGCAGTATATGGCCAATCTCTAAGCAATCTTCAATTAAGAATAGTGAATAATTTCGACTGCCGATCTTGGATTACAAAAATGGATGATAAGGTTTAGATAAGCCCAACCTTTTGAAGTTCCTTCTTGACCTTTATAACTGCCTGCTCAATCTCGCTTTCTTCTTTGGCACCGGTGCACACTACCTTTCCCGACCCAAAGAGAAGGAGCACTACCTTAGGTTCTTCTACCCTGTAGACCAATCCGGGGAACTGCTCTGGTTCATACTCCACATTTTCCAGGCCCAGAGACATTGCTATATCCGTTAGGTTAAGATCTGCCTCCAGATCATAAACCGCCACTATGTTCTGAACTACAATATCTGGGTTGTCATAGACCTCTATTCCGGCCTTTTTGAGTTTTTGAATAATGGTTTCAATGGTCAATCTGACATTCGCGAGGTTTTTTGCGCCAGTGCAGTTTACCTTTCCGCTTCTGAATATAAGTACTGCGGTCTTGGGCTCATGCAGCCTGTAAATAAGTCCCGGGAACTGTTCCGGTTCATATTCTGAGCCGTCAAGAGCTAGTGCGATTCTGCTCAGATCGAGGTGTTCTGCAAGGGATGTTGAAGCAACAATATTTTCTATGGCGATTTTTTCTCTTTCACTCATATAAAACCCAGAACTCTTTATATAAGAAGGGTATTTAAAGGTACTTTTAAACTGCTGTGATTATGTGGCGGAACAAAAATCTGTTAAGAAATATTATCCCATATTGAGGGCTTCCTTGGCTTCGTCTGTCATCATGCTTGGGTTCCATGGCGGGTCCCAAACGAGTTCCACATCAGCAGCCTCGACACCATCAAGATTTTCTGTTATTCTCTGGGCTTCTGAAAGAATCCATGGAGTTACAGGGCAGGTTGGAGCCGTCATTGTCATCTTTATGTAAACACGGTCTCCATTTATGTTTACCTCATAAACAAGGCCGAGGTTCACGACATCCATGCCAATTTCCGGATCAGAGACCTCCTTAAGGGCTTCCAGTATTTCCTCCTTAGTGACCATAATTATCATTTTTAATATTCTAATTCAATACTTAATAATTTTGAGTATATGAACTGACAAATTCAGGGTTTTTTCTGGGCGCAACTGCATTTCTTACTGATTCCTCGATAAGAATCGTGCGTTTTATCATGTTGGACGAGACAAATCCTGCTATTCCCTCCTTCTGCCCAATTTCAGCTGTCTCTTTTTCTCTCTGAAAGGCCATGGATTCTGTAATTCCTTCCCTTACGGCATCCACTATCCAACCAGGCACAGAGAATCCGGATCCGAAGCCGGTGCTTATTCGGGAATAACGATCTACAATAGCACAGACATGGAAGTCAAATACCCGCGAGGTGATGGGTTCTCTGTAAAGTCCAGATTCTATTCCTAAGCCATAGTCCCTGTCACCTAGAGCTGCCTGGGCCCTCTTTATAGCGAGTGCAACAGTTTCCCTCCCCATTGGTTGCTCACTGCCCAGGGAATATTCTGTGACAACCTCCATAGAAATCCTCTTCATCACTTTACGCAGGACTTTTTCTGCCGACTCCACCTTAAGCCTGTTTGCAGTTGCAA
>JAKAAJ010000005.1:0-22872 GCA_021802365.1 Thermoplasmata archaeon
GCAACTGTAAATGATACGGTGGCTCCAACACCTGTGATCACAATCTACAATACAGCTGGAAAGACCGAGTCAAACCCTGTGGCGGGGAACATCACCATATTCTCTGCCAATAGCTCCACTGATAACTACTATCCATCCAGTGATCTGAAATACAACTGGTCAATATTATACAAGAATGGAACAGTTGCAAAGCCAAGCAGCACAACATATCAGGTAATTGGAAACATGTCATTCAATGACACTTCATACATCAAGGTTCGTTTTGAGACTCTGAACGATATGGTTGTTTCCCTGAGCGCCACCAATCCTTCAAAACTCACTGGATACGATAACCAGACAGTGACTATGCTTTACAGCACCCCAAGGATCGTTGTAAATTCCGTCTATGTTCCAAAGCCCCTAACTCAGGGTGTCCAGTCTACTATAAACATAACTGTATCGAACAACGGAAGTGTTACTGCCAGCAACTACACGATATCGTTATACATAAACGGAAAATTTGTCATCTCGCATAACTACAATGAGTCTCTTGCAGCAGGTGCCTCCAGAAACCTTTCATTCACATTCAAATCTCCAGTTTCAGGAAAACCGGATTTCCAGTTCCGGCCTTACAATATCAGTGAGCCTACATTCTTTGCTGTCTACAATTCATACAGTACAAACCTTACTGTCAAGGCGCCTTCATATGTGGCTGAAATAGTCATAGGAATAATTGTAGTTGTAATAATCCTGGTTGGTGTGGCTTATTCCAGGCTTGGAGCAAGACCACAGAAGAAGGCTAAGGCAATTACCAGAAAGGAAGAGCCCAGAAAGAAACTGGAAGAGCCAAAGAAGAAACTTGAGGACAAGGACTCATCAAACAAGAAGAAATAATTACATTTCTTCAAGTATTTTTATTCCAAGAAGATCTGCAGCATCCTCCACTATTTTTCTGTAAAACTTCAGAATTTCTATTCTTCTTTTCTTTGCTTCTTCATCAGCATTTATAACAGGGCATACTCTGTAAAATTCACTGTAACTTTTTGTGAGGTCAAGAAGATATGTTGCAACTGCCTCAGGTCTAAGTTTTCTTGCAGCTTCTTCAAGAAAATAAGGGTAGCAGTACATTCTGAATAGAAGATCACGCTCTGCGTCGTCCACGTTTCCGTATCTGGGATTGTGTGAATCTGTGCCTGTTTTTCTAAGGATACTGGATGCTCTTGCATAAGAATAAATTATGTAGGGTGCAGAATCTCCTTCAAAATTCAGTGCTTCTGACCATCTGAAAACCATCTGTTTGCTGGCGTTCAGCTTTACAATGCTGAACCTTATTGCAGAGACAGCAACACTTTCGGATATTTCCCTGACTGAGCCCTCATCAAGATCAGGCCTCTTCTCCAGTACAACTTTCTCTGCTTCTTCAATGGTCCTCTGGAGAAGTTCATCAAGAGTGACTGTATTCCCCTTCCTTGTTGACATGCTCCCTGACTCCAGTGAAACATAACTGTAATACATGAAACGCATCCTGTCATGGATGTCCATAAGGTCCTCAAAGACGTACGACAGCTGTTCCCCATGGTCCTTATGGTTCTCCCCAAGGACATCAACTGCCCAGGTGAAATTCTGGAATTTGTAAAGATGATAGGCTATATCCCTGAGGAAATAGAGTGATGTTCCGTCACTTCTGGTGAGAAATATCTTTCTCTCACCATTCATTATATATCTGGCCCCGCCCTCTTCCTTAATATGTTCTGACAGGGAATCAAGGACTCTGGATACGTCCCCTGCCCTTATGAAGTTTGATTCCCAGGTGTAATCGTCAATAGTTATCCCTATATTCCGAAGGGAGGCGTTAATCGAATCAAGTATTACAGAGCAAATCTTTCTGATATATTCTACAGTCTTCTCTTCACCCTTTTCATATAGCTGCATGACCTCCTGTACTTCCTTTTCAATGGAGTTATCTCTCTCCATCTCAACATGTATCTTTCTGTATGCCTCCAGCAGGTTTTCTGGGGTCAGGGCATCATAACTGCAGTACTTCTTTGCTCCAGTGCAGAGGGAGGCAACCTGTCTCCCTGAGTCATTTACGAAATACTGGGTTGTAACTCTGTAACCATATCTGCGCAGTATCCTTGCTGTGGAATCACCGAGAATGGAATTTCTTATCCGCCCTATATGGATTGGCCCTGTCGGGTTAGTGCTCGTATGCTCAACAGATATCCTTTCCGGGTCCTGGAATATATCAGGGAACATGCCCTTGTTCTCAAGTTCGTTTCTTATGGAGTAAGCCAGGCTTTCCGCCTTTATCCTGAAATTTATGTATGAACCTTCCAGGTCAATACTCTGAATATAACTAACTTCAGAGAAAATTCCTCTTATCTGGGCAAATATTTCTTCCGGCTTCTTACCTCCCTTAAGAAGGCGGAAAACCCTGAAGGTGAAGTCTGCATGGCCTGATTTGTCAAGAGCCAGGTCTCGGCCGTCAAAATCAGGAAAAAGCTTTCCCAGCTTTTGTGAAATATCCTTCAGGTAATCTGTGAAAATGAGCATGTCTCTTTATCTTTAATATTTATAAGAATCTTGGTCTTCCTGGGATCCAGGACTGATAAAACGTTTCAGGCTGATAATTCATATGTCTCCACATATGACCTCATCACAGAGAAGAGCCGATCATGGGAGAGGCTCACCGTTCCCTTCTCCTCACTGCTCCATGGTATGAAGATTGAAAGTGAGGTCTGATCCGGATATGCTTCCCGGAAGACTTTCATAAGGTTTTCCTGCCCTATATCCCTGAGTCTCAGAGGATCTATGGAATACTTCTCAAGTATCTTACGCATCCGTTCCATCATGCTTCTTGTGCTGATTCCTGACCTGTCAGCAAGGTAGCTCTCCAGAATCATGGAGAGGGCCATAAGCCTGTAATATCTCACCGGGCCTTTCCAAACCTGTGTGATAAGTTCTCCAAGAGAATTTCCGAAAACATTTGGATCCATCTCGCTCTCTTTTCTGCATATGATCTGGGGAGCAAGGTTGAGCGCCCTTATGGTCAGCCTGTGCAAATTCTCAGGTTTTCTGAGCTCTTCAAGGTCAGCAAAACTTTCCAGAAGATTCAGTATTGATGTATCCTTAAGTGCCCCGAGCCTCACCAGCTCAACAATATAATCCTTCAGGTGTTCTCTGTCTCCCTTGCTGAATGCTATTGAATCCAGGTATGCCTCACATGGAAAATATCTGGCGGCAATTGTGTTGGAGGAACTTGAGAAGTTAAGTCCGTACACACCTCCAACTGATTTTGAAAGCTGTGCCAGTGGAGTTGTTGGAACAGTTATGAACCTTGTCCCTCCCCTGAATGTTGCAGCCACGAATCCAGCGAGATCCAGCACATCCTGAGGCCCCACAGCTACTATGACAGATTCCTTTGGAACCTTCCTCTCAATCAGGACCTTCACAATTTTCTGGTAATTCCTGATGTTTTTAAGATTTATATCCTCATTCAGGGTGATCTCTGTAAGAAGCCCGTTTATGCCAGAAAAATCCGGTATTGATCCGCTGAGGTTCTCCCTGGCTGAAGAACCCACCATGAGAACCACGTGGGGATATCTATTAACTCTCTCAGGTATCCTCCCCATGATCTCCGGTCCCACAAGCACCGGAACGTAATTCTCACCAAACTGCAGTGTAAGCCTTTCAGCGGTCTCTGTGATCCCCACTCACCCTGAGTATCTAAGGTTTATTACTATATTATATTTATGAAGTGAAGATGTTCTGATGGTTACAATTTTCATCTGAAACGGAAATTACAGTTCTTCTACAACAAGAGGATAATTTATCTACAATGCAGCTATGCAAACTATCAATGGCATTTCAGGGCGCCAAAGACATTTCAGGCATTTACAGGAATGGCTATATAAAGATACAGGACCATGGATTCATTGCCAACAACAGGACGGCTGCCCTTGTGGGATTGGATGGAACCATTGACTGGGCCTGTTTCCCCAATTTCAATTCACCTCCAATTTTTGACTCCATTCTTGACAAAAACCATGGTGGTTATTTCTTTATCCGTCCAAGGGACAAGAATGGTCTGCAGGTTATACAGACATACAAAGAGTTCACCAATGTTCTCATAACGGAGTTCATCAGGGATGGAAAGATCATTCTCCGTGTTACTGATTTTATACCGATATCAGACTATCCCACTATCAGTTTTCCAGAGATCCACAGGCTGGTTGAGACCCAGTCTCAGGATGTGGAGGTGGAGGTTGGTTTCAAGGCCACTCTTAACTACAATCGGGATCCTGTATCTGTTGACCTGAGGAAGAATGGTTACATATTCAGATCCAAGGGTAACAACGTGGGAATTGTCTCTGAGATTCCTTTAAAGCTGGAAGGTGGCATTGTCACCGGCTGCGAGACCATTCCTCGGCGTTCGTCACGCTGGCTTGTGGCTCTTCAGGGAATTCTGCATCTTGACAGAATTTCAGACTACAAATCATATGACAGGCTGGAGGAGACGGTGGACTACTGGCAGAGATGGTCCTCACAGGGAAACTATAAGGGGATTTATAACAATGATGTTGTCAGGTCCGCCCTGGTTCTGAAGGGTCTCTTTTACGAACCAACCGGCCTGATGGTTGCGGCTCCCACCGCAAGCCTTCCTGAGTGTATTGGCGGTGAGAGAAACTGGGATTACAGGTTTGCATGGATAAGGGATACTGCCTATGTGGTCGAGTCCCTTTCACTTCTTGGATACAGGAGAGAGGCGACGAAGTTCCTTTACGATCTCATGGACATAGTTGTGAGGGAGAAGAAGGTCAGAACCATCTACCCAATAGATATTGATGGTGAAACTACTGAGATAAACCTTACAAATTATGAGGGATACATGGGATCTGCACCTGTGCGTATAGGTAACGAGGCTACTTCACAGCTGCAGGTTGACCAGTACGGGTCAATCGTGAATGCCATACATGCCCTTAGTTCATCAGGTGGAATTATCAACTCATATCTCTGGAACTTTGTTGGAGAGACGCTTGACACGCTCTCAAGGATATGGAAGCTCCCTGATTCAAGCATATGGGAGTTCCGGACCGAGCCGAAGCACTATGTTTATTCCAAGCTTGTCTCATGGTCTGCATTCAGGAATGCAATACTGATAGGCCAGGAGCAGGGGCTTTCCGGGCCTTTCAGGAAATGGAAGTCCATTGCAGACGAGATTAAGATGGACATACTGGAGAAAGGCTACGATCAGTCAAGCAACTCATTTGTTCAGTATTACGGTTCCTCGCAGGTTGATGCCGCGCTCCTCAGAATGCCAATACTTGATTTCCTTCCGGTGAAGGATGGAAGGATCAGGGGTACCATTGAACGAATTGAGAGGGACCTCATGAAGACAGACCATCTCTTCAGGCGATACCTGGAGGATGACGGCCTGAACTGTCCGGACAATGCATTCCTCCTTCTTTCATTCTGGTATGTGGAGGCCCTTCTGAAGATGGGTGATCTGGAGAAGGCGAATATTGTGTTCCATGGTCTCATGGACAGGGCCAACCATCTGGGCCTGCTTTCCGAGGAGATAGATTTTGAAACAGGTGAGCAGATCGGCAACTTCCCACAGGCAATCACACATCTGGGTGTCATAAGATCTGCAGTTATGCTGAACAAATACTATAAGAACTCACACAGGCCCTGAAATTCAGTGTAAAAGCTCATTTTCTCATTTTGCATGAAGACAAATCGGCTTAATATGCAGTACAATATAAGTATGCCTCATGAGAGGCACGCTGAGAATATTCCGGACCCAGGGGTTTGAGGTATCAGGAATACACAATTTTCTGGATATGTTCCTTCAGGATGGAGGGAAGATCCACCTGCTTCTCTCGGACGGAATAATCCTTGACATGAGGGATATATTCAGCGAAGATGAGATGCAGTATATATTCATACAGAGGGTTCTGACAAGCCACCAGCTAGAACGTATCCTTATGGATTCCGATGAGAACCCATTCTTCATAGCAATCCGCTCTGATGTCATATCCGAGTGGAAACCAGTCGCACTGGAAGGGCTGTATGATATTCTCAGGATAAAGGCCCTTTTCCGGGGTTGCCACATATGGATGAATATTGTGGGCTCATCAGGGGTATTCGAGAAGTACCTGGGTGAGTGGAGATTCCTGCAGAGAAGGGAAAAATATGAAAGGGGGCTCTATGCATGGGACGGACAACACCAACAGTGAGGCAGATCCTTGAATCTCTGTCAGTGAGGGTAACACATTCCAGCCTCATTGATGAGGATGAGAAGAGAATCGCAGATATTATTCTGAAAATGGGAAGAAAACATTCAGATGCCATACTTGAATCGGGTATTGATCCCGAATTCGGCCTGATATTCTTCGCCCTTGTGGAGATACTCAGGAAAAACCTGATGGATGGTGAAGATGGCAGGAGATGAAACTCTCATAAATGCCACTGGAACTGACAACATCTATCTGTGGTATCTCAGGAAGGGCAGGCTGAGAATGGTGCCGCACAGATACAGATCATGGATATTCGTCTCCGGATCAGTGTTTGATCTGGACTTCCTTTCCGGCCAGCTTGATGACTCGTCATACAGGTATGAATGGTCCAGAAGATCTGACATATTCGGGACAATGGATGGTATAACAATATGGGCGAAGCCTTCACAGTTTCCGGACCTCATAAGATCCATTGAGGTTATAGGGTTGGGAAGGAAATTCAGGATATACAACGGGGACATAAACCCTCCACTGAGGTTCCTGTCAGAAAGATCGCTGCATCTTCTGGGGCTTGCTGATCCTGCTGACCCGGATCCTGATATTCCAATTTTTCGTGCGGAGGGCCACCCTCTCATGGGGATACCGGACACAATACGCCTGAACTCAGGATCGGCAGTAAGGGTAACATCAAAGGTTCTTGGTGACATTGAGGAGATGCTGAAAGATAGCATAATTGTTGTATACGACAACAGGGACAGGTTCTTCAGCCAGGTGCTTCTCAGGATGTCGGATCTTGGATATACAGTACCGGAGATCAGAACAGGAACCGGGAAATCGTACAGTTCATACGGGCAGGTCCACAGCACAAACCAGCACATAAGAATGATGGGTAAAATATGCATAGAATCCGGCTCCTTTGTGTTCTCAGAGAGCGACATTCCAGGAGTTATTGAAACATCACGTGTGTCTTCGCTGCCCATGGAGAGTGTCTCCATGGTCACAACAGGGACTGCGGTCTCATCAATGGAGGAATCCGAGGCAATAAGACGCGGGATTCTAATACCTCTGTACAAGGATGATCATGAGAGGGAGAAGGACATAACAACACTGATGATGACAGACATGGGTGGAATGGTGCTTCAGCCGGAACCCGGGATATACCAGGATGTCCATGAGGTTGATTTCTCATCCATGTATCCAAGCATAACTGTGCATTACAATCTCTCTCCGGAGACTGTGGGGTTCAGAGGTTCATTCAGGATTCCAGGAACACCGTATGGCGTTGACATGTCACGGAGGGGCTTTCTTTCCATGGCTCTTGAGAAGCTTCTGAACAGGAGGCTTTTCTTCAAGTCCATAAAAGGTAATTCCAGGTTATACAATCTCAGAGACACGGCGCTGAAGTGGATGCTGCTGACATCATTCGGATACACAGGATACAAGAATGCAAAGTTCGGCAGAATAGAGGTCCATGAGTCAATCACCGCAATGGGCCGCCATATACTCATGAGGGCTGTTTCAATAGCCAGGGAGGAGGGTTTCCATGCCATACATGGTATAGTTGATTCTCTCTGGCTCAGTGGTGGAGGCTCCATAGGGGATGTTCTGAGAAGAACAGAGAAAGAGACAGGCATCGGTATTGTGGAGGACGGCCATTACAGATGGATCGTTTTCCTTCCAGCCAGGTCCGGCCTCGGTGCTCTTAACAGGTATTTCGGCCTGAGATATGACGGCACATTCAAGGTCAGGGGCATAGAACTGAGAAGAAGCGACTCACCGGAGATATGCAGGGAGTTCCAGACAGAGGCACTGGAGCTCTTCAGGACATGCCATGGCAGGTGGCAGATTCTGGAGAGAAAGGATGATCTGGAGAGCCTGAAGGAGAAGTACCTGAATATGATTGGTACAGCCTCATGGGACAGACTCAGTTCCGGATTTAGAATAACAAGGCACAGTGAGGAATACAGGGTAAGAAATGTCCAGTCTTCAATAATAAAGGAGTTCAGGCGTTCAGGCCTGGATATCATGCCAGGGGAGAGGAGAAAAGCAACAGTTGTGGACCAGAGGAGGAAGATAGTGGATCCATGGGATTCCGGCCTCGGAATTGACAGGGAATATTACAGGCGACTCCTGGAAAGATCATTCGAGCCATTTGATTTTCTCATATCCAGCTGCAGTGGGATGAAATCAGGGCAGAGGCTGCTCACCTCTTTCTTCTGAGTATCTCAGAGACCTTTTCTTCCAGCACTGACACAGGGATATCATTGACTCCAAGCATCTTTCCCACACCTTTCCGGTCTCCCTTCCCAACGATCTTTCCCTCAATGAGGCCTGTATTCTCAAGCCTCCTTACTATCCTGTAAACCTTTCCAGGATCTATTATGTCAGTTCCTGATTCCTCTGAAACACTTCTCATCTCAGAAATAACGTCAGGAATACCGGTTGATGGATCATCCCTGAGGGATCTGCAGATGGCCAGCAGGACTGTCAGTTCATCCCTGTCAAGTTCCGCAAGCTTGCTCTCAGTGACATATGGGCTGATCATGGATCTGGCCCCCCTGGCATCCTCCAGGGAGATGGATTCCCCATTACGGTACATGCACATGTAAGTGGCCTTCTGGAGAAGTTCAATGGCAACCCTTGCGCTTCCGAAAGGCTCAGCCAGGTCACAGATGTAATCAATCACCGATGGATCTATGTCCTCAGGGTTCATCGCCAGCGCAGCCCTGTCCTCAACAATCCTGGAAAGCTCGTCTCTGGTGTATCTATCAAAGAGAACAGTGGAAAAGACACCAAGGGACTTCCTCTCCCTTTCAGTCATGTATATGGACGGGTCCTCCATGGATATTATGACAGTGGAAATGGGGCATCCGTAGAGCTCATGTGCCCTCAGTATGTTGTATAGGCCTGCCCTGTCAAATTTCAAAAGGTTTGTGGCCTCATCCACCACCAGAAGCAGGTTTGTCTGCTTCATTCTCAGAGTCCGTTCAAGGGACCTGAATATTTCCGGAAATCCGAGGTTTTTCTGGACTATCTTTCCAGCCCTAGAGAGGACATCTGTCATGAGGCCTCTGAGGCTTGAATAGGAAAGGGCATTCTCATATATGCCCAAGAATCCCTTTTCCTCCCTGAGTATGAAGCGCACAGTTGATGTCTTTCCTGTGCCTGAAGATCCGAACAGGGCAAGATTGGATGTTATACCCATCCTCAGTGGGGTAATGACATTTGCAAGAAGTGTCGAGACCTGTCTCTCCCTGAAAAACATCTTCCTCGGTATGTAGGAGAAATCAAGCGCATCAGGGTTTCTTAGTTTCAAGTCCTGATACCTAATTGAGGCTAGAATGTAAAGTTTTCATAAAATATATTGAAAATTATGGAGAAGTGATCAGGCTCCGCTCATGGCAGCAAGGCTTCTGATCTCTTTCTTCTGATCCATTCCCCATCTCTTGACCTTCTCTATGTCGACACCTTTCTTCCTGGCCATGGATTCCACGAACTTCATCATGAGGTATCCGCCACCTGAGATTATGGCACCAGTGCCGAGCCTGGCAAAGATATTTCCGTGTGAGTCTCTGAATCCGTCCCTTGAGGCCATCTTTGCGAGATGCCTGTATGATGCGTAATACACTGCAAGCTGATCTGCAGTAAGAAGCTCAGTATTCAGGGATCTCGACTTGATTCTTCCAAGTGGCACATTCACCAGTGGTGTCACAGTGAATTCAAATGGCCTGTCTCCGGCATATGAGTTGCTGAGCCGGTTAACCATGGCGATCGTTTCCCACATGTCCTCAACTGTCTCACCATCCTGGCCAACCTGAATTGTGAATGCCGGTCTCCAGTAGTTTCTGGTCTCAACAAAAACTCCCTGCCATACAATCTCCTGCCATGAGCCGTCAGGCCCTATCTTCAGGGGGAGTGTCTTGTTGGGCATGTGTTTCCTGGCAAGTTCGTCACTTCCAGTCTCAACACCGGTCTGTATTCCAATCCAGTTCTTTGGCCCTGCCCTGAGAATCTTTGAGAGTTTCTCCATCATTTCAGGGTATCCTGCAGGTATGGAAATTCTTCCATGTGTGGGGTTGGATGTCCTTATACCCTTCACACCCACTGCAGCTGAAAAGAGTTCCTCAAGGGCCTCCTCGTTGGGGGCGAACATGTTTCCATGCTTGTATCCAAAAGCTTCGTCAGAGTGGAGCCAGGCATTGTCTATACCTGCTCTCTGGTTAATCTGTATCTCCTTTACCATGGTCTCAATTGGGGTGTATCTGAGGGGTCTCAGTGTAACCTCGCAGAAATCACAGCCGACACCACACCCCCTCATTATTTCTGTCATTCCCTTCATTGAAGGGGCAACTATTGAGGGAATCTCATCCAGCCTGGGGTATGCGGACTTTGTAATTCCCCTGGCAAGGAAAAGGTCATCCTTCTTCACGACCTTCCTGAAGTGGTCATCGTAACTCATGTAACCTCTGTGGAAGAGTGAGTTGTCTATGCTGTCTGTGGAAATCTGCTCGAAAAGCAGATCAACTATGTCATCTGATTCTCCCTGGAAGATGTAATCGAATTTGTATCTGTCAATCTCATCTCTTAGTATGGTGAACTCCCAAACCCCGGGACCACCAACTATTAATTTGGCCTTCTTGCCCTCCCTTGCATGGTTGATCTTCGCGATGAGGCTGTCCCATTCTCTCCTCACCCATGCCTGCATATCTCCTCCAAAAAGGGCATAGTATGACATTGTTGTGGGGCCTATACCCAGAGGGTCCATGGTTGAAACTCCTATGATTTCAGTATCCTCCTTGATGAAGTTCTGAAGATAGTCCTCATGAGCAACTGCCACATCTTTCCTTGGGAATCTTCTGAGCAGGGCTGCCTCAAGTTTCCTTATTGAATATGGTGCAAAAACAGCAGTGCCATCCGGATTAACTGGAGGTGCTGGTCCCTTTAGGAACTTGTAGACCGGTCCAGGGACTGCCTGTCCAGGTGCACATGGAAGAAAGTCGAGTAGTGGAAAATTTCTGTACTCGTAACTGAGGGTAGTATCCGAAACCAAAACAAATCTCGTCATTTTAAATCTTCCTTGATTCTACACAAATGTTCTTTATTGATAAATATTTTGCCTAAAATTTTCCGGTAAAACCCTACTGAATAAGAATTGTGAGCTAACAGGAATATTTAGAATCTATATCAATTTGTCAAGCATAAATACCGTACCTGCATATTGCAGTAATGCTAACACCATCTGAACTGTGCAATAACATTGATTTTGAAAGCTTTGAGGTTCAGAAAAGATTATTCTCAATCCCGGGATTCGCTTTTCTGGTCTCAGGTCTGGCCCTTAATGTGGCCCGATGAAGGAAGTGTTCTATGTGACATTGATGACATCACGGGGATGGTATGCAGTATAACAAGCCATTTCTGCCGGTTTCCATTCAGTCATTTCTTTTCCTTATGATGGGAAACATGACTGATTCATCATATTCACCCATGGATCAGTTCATCAAGAATAAGTATCTCCTGACATCTGCAGAGATTGGCCTCATAACAAGTGCCATATTTATAGGCTCAATGGCAGTTTCCGTTATATCCGGATATTTCGTGGATCGCCTGGGAAACAGATCTGCACTGAGGATAGCATTTCTCCTGATGGCTCTCGGCGCAACGGTGGTTGCAACATCAACACTATATGCAACTGTCATCGCAGGATACTTTGTCATAGGATTCGGCTACGGTATTGTGACACCATCCACGAATAGCGAAGTGATAAAACATTACTATCCCCATCACGCAAATGCCATGGGAATAAAGCAGTCAGGAGTTCCCGCCGGAGTTGCCCTTGCTGCCCTGATTCTTCCCTTCATCACCCTGAGAACTGGCATAAGCTACCCATACTTCTTTCTTGCAGGAGCAGCCTTGCTTATGGCACTGCTGGTTGGAAGGGACAGACCATCAGCCTATCCAAAGAACAGAGGCAAGGGCAATTACTTCAGGGATTTTGCTGATATTGCTAGAAACAGATACCTGATCTCAGTATGTATAGCAGTTGCGTTTCTATCCTGGGCTCAGCAGGGCCTTCTTACATATTACGTTCTTTATATGAGATTCAGAGGTTTTCCCATTCTTTCCTCGGATCTGTTTCTGGTGGTTCTTGTTGCAGGATCGGTAGCCGGCAGGATGATATGGGTGAACGTGAGCGAGAAATACATGAAGGGGAACAGGGTCCTAATGCTGTCAATTATACTTCTTTCCTCCGGCCTCATGGTTCTGGCAATAACAGAGATCCCGGATTCGGCTGCCCTGATAATTGCCTCCACATTTGCAACCGGCCTCTTCGGAATTGGATGGAACAGCACATTCGTTACATTTGTTTCTGAGATAGCTCCAAGGGAGAAGATTGGGACATATAGCGGTCTCAGCCTCTTCATTATAGGCCTGGGTACAATAATTGGGGCTCCTGTGTCAGGAGTGATCATAGACCTGACATCATCATACAATGATATGTGGTATGTGATGGCTTCAGCTCTGGTTGCAATGAGCCTCCTCATCCTGCTATTCTCACGTCTCTTTGCAGGAAAAGATTATGGAAGGGCGGCGAATCTGAATGTATCTGGCAGTTCTGCGGAACAGTGAGCAGTAGGGAAGTCGCTGCAAAATTAAATATAATTATGTGCCCTTAAGGTGTTTACGCTCCGATGGTGTAGTCCGGTCAAGCATTCCGGCCTTTCGAGCCGACGACCCGGGTCCAAATCCCGGTCGGAGCATCATGTCCAAATCCGTTGGAATTTGTCCTAGAAAAAATTTCACCCTCTTCGCCTCCTGTTTTGCTGCATACTGTGAATGGTAAAAGAATAAATGGGCAATTTAAAAGATTGTCCCGCCCGATTATCCTTTTTGGATAACGCAGATATAGTCCAATAATCATGGTTCTGCTGTATAGAAGTGCATAGATAATTATGGATAAATTCTGAAAATGTGCTCAGATCTAGAATATACTCCAGAAATGTTGTATTTTATATTCTCTATGAGGTAAATGTTTATCTACTCGCGCTGGAAGATATTCTTTTCAGGTAATTTCAGATAGCCAATGGGCAAATTAACCAAGATGAGTCACCTACAAAGATACATTTATTATTTCAAAAAGTCGCAAGCGCAATAAAATAATAGACAAAACAATTCTAATGGAATTGAAAACAAAGGGAAGTGAATTATGGTGTCGGAGCTCTTAGGGGATAAGATGTTGGCTCATGTCAGGTTTGATTCGAATGGAAATATGGAAACCCCCCACTATCTTATAGATCACCTGTTATCAACTGGAAATCTTTCCTATGAATTCTCTGAGAAATTCCATTCAGGGGTTTTTGGGAGAATTCTAGGGGAATTCCATGACCTAGGAAAAGGAAGAATAGAGTGGCAGAATTATTTCAAAAGAAAGACAGGCATCATTAATGAAGTGGTTAAGGGAAAAGTAGAGCACTCGATTTATGGGGCGAAATATGTAAAGGAAATGTTCCCTGTTTTTGGGGAAATTTTAGCCTACGGTATCTCCGGACATCATTCTGGTCTGCCTGATTGGTCCTCTGCAGATGGTGGTCAATCTTCCTTAAAGTACCGCCTTTCAAAGAATATTGACTTAAAATCAGTAAACAAAGAACTACTAGAAAAATTGCACAAGTTCAACACGCTTAATGTTCCATGGAAATTCGAGAAAGAAATTGATCTATCGTTGTGGATAAGAATGTTGTTTTCAAGCCTTGTTGACGCAGATTTTCTTGATACTGAGGCCTACATGGACCCAGGGACAGCACAAATCAGGGGGAACACAATCAGCCTAAGTACTTTAATGGAGAAGTACGATTCTTATATGAAAACAAAAGAGTCAAGTTCAAAAGATACTCATTTGAACAAAGTAAGGAAATCAGTTAGATTGTGTTGCCTTGAAATGGCAGATAGACCATCTGGTATATTCTCCCTTACCGTCCCTACTGGTGGAGGTAAAACCTTATCGAGCCTAGGCTTCGCGATGAAACACGCCATCAGAAATAATCAGGATCGTGTTATTTTTGTTGAACCTTATACAAGCATAATAGAGCAAAATGCTGATGTATTCAGGGAAGTTCTAGGAGACGAAAATGTGCTTGAGCATCATTCAAACATAGAAAGAGATAGGGATACCATAAAGACTAAACTTGCCAGCGAAAACTGGGATGCTAGACTAATTGTGACTACTTCAGTTCAATTTTTTGAGTCATTGTTTGCATCGAGGCCAGGTAGATGCAGAAAGCTCCACAACATCGCTAACTCCGTGGTCGTCTTGGATGAAGCCCAGATGATACCGGTGAACTATTTGGGACCAATATTGAAGTCCTTGAAGTTGCTAGTGAAGAAGTATAAAGTCTCCATCGTCCTATCCACAGCAACTCAGCCCGCCTTCAAGAAGCATGAGGTTGAGGGTAAGAAATTTCCTGGGTTTGAGGATATTGAAGAGATTATGGGCGATAAAGTATCTGATCTCTTCAAGGAGCTTGAACGCGTTTCAATTAAATTGCCTGATGATTTACAAACGCCGGTTTCCTGGGAAAAGGTTTCACAAGACCTCTTAAAATATCGGCAGGTTCTATGCATAGTTTCTGACAGAAAAAGTTGCAGAGAGCTCTTTTCAATAATGCCAAAAGGGACTTACCATCTTTCAGCTTTGATGTGCGGGGAGCATAGAAGTAGGAAAATTAAGGAAATCAAGAGGAAACTTGAAACTGGTGAAACAGTACGTGTGATTAGCACACAGCTAATTGAAGCCGGTGTTGATTTAGATTTCCCGGTTGTTTACAGATCTATGGCCGGATTAGATTCTATTGCTCAGGCTGCGGGTCGTTGCAATAGAGAGGGGTTAAGCAAGGAACAGGGACTTGTGTTCGTGTTCAAATCTCCTAGAAAAACTCCATCCGGTATTTTAAGAAAATCAGAGGAAACTCTTATGGAAATTATTTCCGATATAGGATCAGATATTATCGGGCCAGAATCTTTCGAGAGGTTTTTTACTGAGCTTTATTGGAAAGCAAATGACCTTGATATTAACAATGTTACGGAAGCACTATCAGACGGTTTGAACATCTCTTTCAAGACAGCATCAAGGAAGTTTAAGATGATTGATGACTCCGTTCAAAAAACAATAATCGTGAGATATGACAGTAACAGTGAGAAACTTATCGAAGAGTTAAAAATGAATGGGCCAAGCAGAATTCTAATGAGAAAGCTGCAGAGGTATTCAGTGAATATTTATGATAGGGAATTTAATGATCTACTCGGAAAAGGTTATCTGGAGGAGATTTCAAAGGATATATTCGCTCTATCTTCTAAACTTAATTACAGTGATGATTTGGGAGTAGTGCTTGATGAAGTTTTATATGATCCAGAAAAATATATTCTTCAGTAGTGAGAAGGAAAAATGAAAGACTGGTGTCTAGAAGTCTGGGGGGAATATGCCTGTTTCACTAGGCCAGAGATGAAAGTGGAAAGGGTTAGTTATGACGTTATCACCCCATCAGCAGCGAGAGGAATTTTTGAAGCAATCCTTTGGAAACCATCTATACGGTGGAATATAACAAAAATAGAGGTACTTAATCCAATAAAATTTGCCAATATTAAAAGGAATGAGGTAGGAAAAACTATTGGTCAGATTTCTGAGAAGGTTATATCTGGAAATAAGGCAGAAGAGGGAGGCATATACATAGAAACTCATAGACAGCAGCGATCCACACTCTGTCTTAAGGATGTTAAATACAGGATTCACTCATATTTTGATTTTATACCTCCAGATAAAAGAAGAGGTTATCCGGAAAGCAATAGCAGTGTTAAAGGGGATGAAGGGGAGGAAAAATATGCGGCCATGTTCGAAAGGCGCGCTGTTAAGGGACAATGCTTTCACAGACCTTATTTAGGAACCAGGGAATTCGCCTGCTCGTTTCGTCTTGTGGACCCTAAAACTGAGCCATCATCACCTATAAAAGAAACCCAGGATCTTGGTTTCATGTTATATGACATGGACTTTGAAAAGAACCTGGAATCCCCTCCACCGTTGTTTTTCAGGGCCTATATGAAAAATGGGGTAATTGATACTGATAAGAGGAGTGTGAAAATTATAGGATGATACTGCAGGCACTGAATGAGTTCTATCAAAGGAAATATGCCGAAGGGGAACTACCTCCTCTCGGGTTTGAGTTTAAAGAGATACCGTTTCTTATTGTTATTGATTCTTATGGTGAATTTCTAAGCCTTGAAGATACCAGAGAAATAAAAAATGGAAGACTTGTCGGGAAGACTTTCGAAGTCCCAACTGCAAAGCAGAGGTCTGGAAGCAACAGTTACATGACTGCCAACTTTCTCTGGGATCATATCGGATACGTACTGGGAGTACCAAAAGATCAAGATAAGAGATCGGTTGAGTTGGCCAAGAAGCAGCACAACACATGGCTCGACTCAATCAATAAACTGCCTGATGGGATAAAGCAATTGCCAGAGGTAGTATCTATTATTAATTTTTACAGAAATAATGGAGTTCAGAAAGTTCTGGAGAGAGAAGAAATGGAAGAATGCAGAACAATTCCAGGATGTAATATCACATTCAGACTTAATACCGAACACTCACCCGTTCCAGCTAGTTTAAATTTGCGGAATTATGTAATAAAAATTGCGGATTCCTCTGAGGATAGCAGCGAAGCTGTAATTGGGTTTGATATAGTTACCGGTGAAAAAGGCGAAATAGTGAGGCTTCACCGAAAAACCAGAATAGATAAGGATGCTGATTCACTAGTAAGTTTCCAAAAGAGTAGTGGTTACGATTCTTATGGAAAGGAGCAGGGATACAATGCCCCAGTTACAAAGAATACTGAGTTTGCTTACACAACTGCACTTAATTATTTACTTAAGTCAAAGAAACACCGGATTCTGGTAGGCGAGACTCACACAGTTTTCTGGGGTAGCAAGAGAAATGAGCTGGAAGAGAAATTCTCTCTCTTGTTTGAAGAACCAGAACACATTGACCCTGACAGCAACATAAGCGTTGTACGGGAACTCTTTTTTTCTATCAGTTCCGGTGCTTATATCAAAGAGGATGACGACATATATTTTTATGTGCTTGGCCTATCTCCAAATTCACATAGAATATCTGTCAGATTTTGGGAGAGAGGTACAGTAAAGTCCTTTTCTAATAGAATACGTCAATATTTTGAGGATTTTTCAATTACCGGGGATTCAAAAACTCCTGAATATTACCCATTGCAAACAATACTTGCAAATATTTCAGTGCTGGATAAATTCGAAAATATCCCACCATTGCTTACCGGAGAAGTCATGAAGGCCATACTTTCTGGAACTCCATATCCTGCCTCTATGTTACAAATGGCATTGAATAGAATAAGATCAGATGTAACTGGAAGGGCAACTAGAATAAGGGTAGCTGCAATAAAGGCTTATATAAATAGATATTACAGTTTTTATCCAAAATTACATATGAAGGAGATAGGAATGGAACTCGATACTGAACAAAGATCTGTAGGCTACAATCTTGGAAGACTTTTTGCTACTCTGGAAAGAATCCAAGAGAGTGCCAGCCCAAATCTAAATTCTACAATAAGGGAACGTTACTATGGCTCTGCATGTACTTCACCTGCTTCAGTTTTCCCCACTCTTCTTCGTCTGAAAAATCACCACCTTGCCAAAATTGAAACTAAGGGCCTAGTTACATGGTTCGAACAGAAACTTGGGGAGGTAATGGAGAACCTCAACGGGTTTCCCCCCAATCTGAATCTCCATGAGCAAGGGATGTTCTCTATAGGGTATTACCACCAAAGGCAGACTTTTTTCAAAAAGAAGGAGGAAAATAGTTAAGTATAGTAAGAGGTAGAATATGACAGATAACAAAATGCTAGAAAACAGGTACGATTTTGTGATATTGTTTGATGTTAAAGATGGAAATCCAAATGGAGACCCTGACGCTGGAAATCTACCAAGGATAGATGCTGAAACTGGGCATGGACTGGTCACCGACGTTAGTCTGAAAAGGAAAATAAGGAATTACATTGAAATATTGAAGGGAAACGAGAAACCATTTGCAATTTTCATTAAGGAAAAAGCAGTTCTTAATCGAACCATCGATGATGCATTTACTAACATTGGTGTGACAATAAGTCCCACGAAAAACGACAATGAAAAAAGTAAACAGGTCAAGCCAGAAGAGCGTGAAAAGGCTAGAGAATACCTGTGCAAGAATTATTTCGATATCAGAACATTTGGTGCAGTAATGTCTACTGGAGCAAATGCCGGGCAAGTTAGAGGTCCGGTACAGTTAACATTTGGAAGGTCAATAGACCCGGTTGTATCCCTAGAACACAGCATTACGAGGATGGCAGTAACTACAGAAAAAGAATCAAGAGATCAGGAGGGGGACAATAAAACTATGGGAAGAAAATACACAATTCCCTATGGCCTTTACAGATCATTTGGTTTTGTCTCAGCACCAATAGCTAACCAAACAGGCTTCAGTGAGGATGACCTGTCTTTACTATGGGAAGC
Source organism: Thermoplasmata archaeon (assembly GCA_021802365.1). Next base: position 18,783 of record JAKAAJ010000005.1, read on the forward strand.
CCTGGAGGGTATGTTTGAACTTGACCGGTCATCTTCCAGAGGAATGATGAACACCAGAAAACTTATCGTTTTTAGGCATGATTCAAAATTAGGCAATGCCCACTCTCAGGATCTATTTGATAGTGTTATAGTAAGGAGAAAAGATTCAAACTTTTCGGCTAGAGATTATAGCGATTATGAAGTTTTCATAGATCGTGAGAAAATTCCTGAAGGTGTAACGTTAATTGAAAGGTTATAACTGAAACGATGTATCGTGAGGAAAATTTCCTGATGCTTTCAGGTATTCAGCATTTTGCTTTTTGCGAAAGGCAATGGGCGTTGATTCATCTTGAGCAACAATGGCAGGAGAATAGGCTGACTTCTGAAGGAAAGCACCTGCATGTGCATGTAGATAACCCATTGGAGAATGATAAAAGGAAAAATGTAAAGACAACAAGGAGTGTCCACATCTCTTCTCATGAGTTGGGCTTAATCGGTATTGCAGATGTAATTCAGTATATTCGAGATGATAGACTTCCGGAAAATGAAACAGTTACTTTAAAGGGCCATTCAGGGCGATGGAAGGTTATACCTATCGAATACAAACGTGGTAGGCAAAAGAAAGATGATATAGACAGGGTGCAACTTTGTGCGCAGGCAATGTGCCTTGAGGAAATGCTTTGTATTAAAATAAAAGAAGGTTTTCTATTCTATTACGCTACGAAAAGGAGAGAACTTGTCCCATTTGATTTAAACCTGCGACAGAAAGTTTTAGAATTAACCAAAGAAATGCATGAAATGTTTACAGCTGGAACAATTCCAAAATCTGAGGAGATGGAAAAGTGTAAAAGCTGCTCTTTGTGTGAAATATGCCAACCAGGATGGCAGAAACACGGTAGGAGAGTGGAAGAATACATATTAAAAAACCTTTATTCTGAAGAGGGGAAATAGAAATGAGGAGACTTCTCAACACTCTTTTTGTAACAATACCTGAATCTTACCTGAGCAGGGATGGGGAGAACTTAATTGTTAAGGTAAACGATGAGGTCAAATTCAGGGTCCCAATTTTTAATCTGGAAAGCGTAATTTGTTTCAATCATATGGGTGCAAGTCCATCTGCAATGCAACTTTGTATGGAGAGCGGAGTCAGCTTAAATTTCATGAGTAGTCAAGGTAAATTTATTGCGAGAGTGAATGGTAGAACTTCAGGAAATGTTTTGCTCAGAAGAAAGCAGTATAAATTAGCAGATGATAGAGAGGCGTGTTTGAGATTTTCAAAGCTATTTGTGGCTTCCAAAATACATAATTCTAGAACAGTATTACAGAGAACTCTCAGGGAGCATAAGGAAGATCTGGCTGAATCACCCTTATCCTTTGTAATCAGCAAAATGAACAACATGATCCAACGGGTTAAGATATCTGATACTTTGGATTCTGTGAGGGGAATCGAAGGTGAGGCTGCAAGCGCATATTTTTCCTGTTTTGATTTCCTAATACTTAAGCAGAAAGATAGTTTAAAATTCCATGGACGCATAAAAAGGCCCCCTACGGATGAGGTAAACGCTCTACTATCATTTGTCTATACATTGCTTTCCAGAGATTGTTCTTCCGCATTGGAATCGGTTGGGTTGGATCCACAAGTTGGATATATGCATACAGTACGGCCGGGAAGAGAGAGTTTAGCTCTTGATCTAATGGAAGAATTGAGAGCCTATTTAGGCGATAGGTTAGTTCTATCTCTGATTAATAAGAAAATTATCAATCCAGAAGGTTTTAAAGTTAGGGAAAATGGATCAGTGCTTATGGATGACGAAACAAAAAGGGCCGTGATACTGGCATGGCAGACAAGAAAGAAGGAGGAAATAACACACCCCTTCCTGGGAGAACAGATAGCGGTTGGTCAAATCCCATTTGTTCAGTCTCTCCTGCTTGCCCGTAATATTAGGGGAGATATGGATCAGTACCCCCCATTTCTATGGAAGTGAAAGGTGATTAGAAAATGATGGTAGTTATAACCTATGATGTAAACACATCTGAACCAAAAGGACAGTGGAGATTAAGAAAAGTGTCTAGAGAGTGCCAAAATTATGGACAGAGAGTTCAGAATTCTGTATTTGAATGCCTTCTTGATCCTCATCAATTTACAGATTTGAAAGATCATCTTGAGAAGATAATCAACCCTGAAACAGACAGTTTAAGATACTACTTTCTAGGAAAGAACTGGAAGGGAAGAGTTGGACATTTCGGTGCTAAAAAAAGCTATGACCCAGAAGGCCCAATGATTGTTTAGTATGTGCGAATCACAAGCGATCACTCTATTGTGAATAGATTAGCGCATTCCCATTTTTTCAATAATATCAAATTAAAATTGGTTCAACATATATGGTTGATTTTTCCTTTTTTAGTACACAAGCGGAACAAAACATTATAAACACAGGGAAATACTTGATCTGTATACTATGCGGTCACATCCTGTACGGATGTGTGGATTGAAACATGCCCCTCCCATTGACAGCAATCTGATGATGTGGTCACATCCTGTACGGATGTGTGGATTGAAACCAGATAATACCAAGGCTCTTGTATCACAGAGTAAGTCACATCCTGTACGGATGTGTGGATTGAAACACCTTGAATGATTCCCTGCCGGCGCCATCCTTTCCCTGTCACATCCTGTACGGATGTGTGGATTGAAACTGGGAGTGTTTCATTGATGAACCAAAAGGCAGAAGCAGTCACATCCTGTACGGATGTGTGGATTGAAACTCAATCGATAACATTCCAGTATGGCTCGAATTTAACTGTCACATCCTGTACGGATGTGTGGATTGAAACTGTCTATTCCGGAAAAAAATAATCCGGCTAAAATAGTCACATCCTGTACGGATGTGTGGATTGAAACCTAGCCCAATCCCCGGGACCAACAGCCGACACACCGTCACATCCTGTACGGATGTGTGGATTGAAACATGAGGCCATTGTAGAACTCTATATCGAATCTGTTGTCACATCCTGTACGGATGTGTGGATTGAAACCCTCCTTCCTTGAGGATGCGGTCGACGCTGTTTTCGTCACATCCTGTACGGATGTGTGGATTGAAACATGGAAATAGAGAGATGCATGAGAGGTCGGCTCACAGTCACATCCTGTACGGATGTGTGGATTGAAACGTATCTCCATCTGTGGTGTGGGACAGCAAAGAGGTCACATCCTGTACGGATGTGTGGATTGAAACTCAAAACTCGGCAGAACCTGCATATCAACAACAGTCACATCCTGTACGGATGTGTGGATTGAAACCCCAACAGTCCTGAGGTCTATAGTTGCCTTGTCAGTCACATCCTGTACGGATGTGTGGATTGAAACTTGTCAAACAGGTTATCGTCATACTGTGAATCCTGTCACATCCTGTACGGATGTGTGGATTGAAACCTTGCAAAAGAACCACAGGAGGGGCGAGAGCTCCTCGTCACATCCTGTACGGATGTGTGGATTGAAACCCAAGCTTCGCTGGAGGGATAGGAGGCTTCATCATGTCACATCCTGTACGGATGTGTGGATTGAAACTAGATGCATGGAGAGAGGCTCAGGTAGCAGACAACGTCACATCCTGTACGGATGTGTGGATTGAAACGTGTTCTCCAAGTTTCCATATTGCGAAGATGAACAGTCACATCCTGTACGGATGTGTGGATTGAAACCGGAGCATTCGGCAGCGCCCTAGTCATACTGCAAAGTCACATCCTGTACGGATGTGTGGATTGAAACTTCTCTATCCAAGGGATTGAATACTACTGGTGGGTGTCACATCCTGTACGGATGTGTGGATTGAAACATCTCCTCAACCCCGACAATACAGATCAGCCAATTGCGTCACATCCTGTACGGATGTGTGGATTGAAACTTTCGGTTTCCGCTGCTGTCCCATTGTGGAGGCTCATGTCACATCCTGTACGGATGTGTGGATTGAAACACAGCCCGGAAATACTTATTGGAGAAGGAGAGAAGGTCACATCCTGTACGGATGTGTGGATTGAAACGGCGTGCTATGGGTTCAGGGTCTGACTGGTAGCGTACAGTCACATCCTGTACGGATGTGTGGATTGAAAC
>JAKAAJ010000005.1:22972-30639 GCA_021802365.1 Thermoplasmata archaeon
AGTCACATCCTGTACGGATGTGTGGATTGAAACTTCAGCGACTATCTGCTACGGAACAACTACGAAGGTCACATCCTGTACGGATGTGTGGATTGAAACTAAAGGAACAAGTCTCCAAAATCATAACAACAGATGTCACATCCTGTACGGATGTGTGGATTGAAACGAGAGATTCGGCATCTTTGCCCCCATCTTAGCAGCCCGTCACATCCTGTACGGATGTGTGGATTGAAACTTCAGCGACTATCTGCTACGGAACAACTACGAAGGTCACATCCTGTACGGATGTGTGGATTGAAACTCATCGTTCGCCTACACATTCGACAGTTCAGGGCAGTCACATCCTGTACGGATGTGTGGATTGAAACTTCCATTGCAAGCTGGATGGCCTTGAAGATGAAGAGTCACATCCTGTACGGATGTGTGGATTGAAACATTGTATTACTAACTGAAACGCTTCCGGTTATTCCGTCACATCCTGTACGGATGTGTGGATTGAAACTATTTCTGGAGTTTCACTGGCAGGGGGAAGATGCCGGTCACATCCTGTACGGATGTGTGGATTGAAACCCTATATTATTAGCGGCAATTTCAATTGGTATATTGTCACATCCTGTACGGATGTTGGATCGATAAGGTCTTTTTTAGCTTAAATGGTATGTACTAATTGAGAAAATAGTTATTTTCCGAATTACAAAGCACATTAAATCGAAGAATAAAAATTGAAAGAATAGGTAATTTCCTATACAGAGTAGTTTAATCTTTTACAATTTTCAGCAAATAGATTATTTAAATGGGATAAGTGAGAAAAATGATTAAGAGATGTATTTTCTGAAGTGAATGACTGAAAATATCTTCTCATTGTAATTATTATTGCAAAATCAGGCCAAATTGCATCATATCTCTGTAGTTTCCGTCAATGATCATATCATCTCTGGCAATTCCTTCCACCTGAAATCCGCATCTCGTGAGAACCCTTATGGATGCAGGATTATCTGTAAAGGCACCAGTATAAAGGCGGTGCAAGTGCAGAGAGTCTCTGGAGTAGTCTATAACAAGTCTCAGTGAGGATGACGCTATACCCATATTGCGGAATTCTCTGGAAATCCAGTATCCCACATGTGCCTTTCTATCTGTATTGTTGATATCCTTAAGCCCAATAATTCCTGCAAATCTGTCTTTAAAATAGATGGCAAAGTCAATGGTAAAGGGTGTTTTACCATCCATTCTGTTCATTTCAATGAAGAACACTGCATCCTCTTCCGTATAGGGAAAAGGGAAGGTATGAGAGCCAATCATTTTGCTGATGAGAGGATCATTTGCACCTTTTGCAATGTCTTTTGCCATGCTCAATTCAAGTGGTGTGACCAGTTTCAAATCATGATCTTCAAGGACTGTTTTCTCCACAATTTCTTGATAGGCATATGACATTTAATATTGTTATTAGAAGCGGAACAATCTAAATTGCCAGTTCTCCGTAAAGGATGTAAAAATTGTTTTGACATCGGTTGATTAATCTGCTTTTCCTAAGATACGAGTGTCATTCAGTGAGAGGATCATTAAAAGAAGGCTACTGGTTGTAATCATATGGGTAGTGCTCATACTTGCATCCACACCAGCTGTATTTGGCTATTCACATTACATCAGTTACGGAAATACAACATCCGTAAGCAGCCATGCAGAATCCCAGGTTGCACAGCAGATACTGCAGAACTCGAGCAAGCAGAATTCAACAATTGAAATTCTGATTAACCATTCACCCTATTCGGGAAAATCCATCGCCATTACGACTTTAAATTTCCAGGACAACCTTTCTAAATCTGACATAAAGAATTTCAGCAGTTCAGCATCTCCGTTCAGTGCATACGCTTCTTTCATGAGTTCTGTGATTGCTCCCTACAGGTCAACCATCAACTCCTCTTATGTTCAGATAAATGAGAGTGCACAGAATATTTTCAGCTTCCCGCATAAATTCCTAATTCAATGGAAAACCACCGGATTCAACGCATCTGATGTAAACAGTTCTGCATATGCTGCGGGGCTTAATTCCTCTGATTCCCAGTACAACATGTCCTTTGTTTCCAATGTATCATCAATGTCTCAGAATAAAGGATCAATATCCTCATCTATGGCCTATTCAATTGTTAACAGTTCAATCCTAAAAGCAGCCTCATCTTTTGAAACAGGAACCTACGACAACATAGCCCTTCAGTATATGGGAATAACGAACTATTCATATTCTGCAAGCATAGCACTATCTGACTTTCTCAACCAGGTCCTTCATATTCCTGTATCTGCAGAGATGGTAAACGCCTCAATAATGCCTGGAAATGCAGGGATGAATTATGTGAGGATGTACGGTCTGCTTGGTGTACCGTCTTTCATATCCGGACAGTACATAGACACCAACGGAACCGCATTCATAATAGATGTAACATTCAATGTTCCAAGTGGGTATATTGGACCTGGAGACTTCAGCCCATCATCATCTGCTACCCCTTCCATTGAGAAATCAGTCTCTAAAACATTTGGGTCTTCCGCATATGTGACAGGAAATGGGCCTATACAGTATGAGACACAGCAGCTGACTGCAAAATACGCTTTTGTATTCGGCGTCCTGTTTATCATACTGGCAGTGGCTGTGGCAATAACGCTTGTGTCCTGGAAGGCCGGGCTCATAGCTTTCGCATTTGTGGGGTCCGCTGATCTTCTCGGGTACACAAGCATATATCTGTCGGGTCTGTTCCTTCACCACATCAATTACATAGTCAATTACACCCTTACAGCTGTTGCGGTTGGTGTTGTTACAGACTATCTGGTGTTCATAGCCTCACGATACAGGCAGGATCTGAGGGAGGGAAAGAGCCATGAAGAAGCATTGCTGAACGCAACTTCTAAGGCCGGAAAGGCAGTGGTCATCAGTGGGCTCACTGTCGGGCTGAGCCTGTTCACGTTCTCCTTTATAAAAGGGTTTGAGAGCTGGGGAGTTGTTCTTCTAATGGCAATTCTCTTCATTGTTGCATTTGTGACAACTCTGCTTCCAGCAGTGCTGTCCCTGTTCGGCCCGAAATTCTTCTCAAGGAGAAGCATGAAAAAGGCCGAGGAAGGGTATTACAGGAAATCACCATTCTACAGGGCTGCAACATACTCAAAGAAAAACAAATACGCTGTGCTTGCAGTAATTCTTGTGGTGGGTGTGCCGTCAGCATACTTCTTTGTGCATGCTCCAACAACATATAATTTCAACACAGGTCTTCCTCAGAACCTTGATGCTGTTCAGGGCCTGAATATCCTGGAAAAGGAATTCGGTTCTAACTTATTATATCCAATTGAGGTTGTGGAGAAAATAGGTGCAAATGGCACCAATCTCACGGCATCCCAGAACGCAACTCTGGAGCATACTGCAAAGTATCTTCTTTCCACTCCAGGAATAACAAAGGTCATAGGGCCATATTCCAACGGAACTGCTTTCAGTTCCTCAGTCTCAGCAAAGCAGTATATGGTGGATGGGGGCAAATATGCCTATTTCCTCGCATTCTCTGACTACAACCCCTACTCATCGTCCGCGGAAAAACTTGTCAGTGGCCTTCGTTCCAACACTTCCCTGATTGTCGGTGGTATAACATCATCGGTGATAGATCAGAAGAACCAGAACTCCGTGACCTATACTGAACTGGAGCTTCTTATAATAGGGGTCATATTTATGATTCTTCTGGTATCATTCAGGTCCCCAAAATACCCAATTATTTCCATATCCGGTGTGTTCTTCAGTATATCATGGACAACTGTAATCCTCTATTTCCTCTCTACATATGTGCTGCATGAGGGTCTCATATACCTGATACCCATAATACTGTTCATCATACTGATGGCTCTTGGAAATGACTATACTGTATTCATAACCAGTCGTGTAAGGGAATACACTAAAGATATGGGGTTTGAAGAGGGGATGCCTAGAGGGATGGCCAGTTCAGGCAAAGTTGTAACGTCGCTCGGTCTTATACTTGCCATATCTCTGGGATCTCTGGGGCTGATCAGGGATGGCTTCCTTCAGCAGCTTGGAATAGCATTCCTCATATCTCTTGTGATTGATACTTTCATTGTAAGGACATTCTATTTCCCTGCAATGCTCTCAATCCTAAGAAGAAAGGAGAGCAGGTGAAGATGATTGTATTAATCCAGTAGAAATATTTTATTTAACGAATATAGTATTTTTTCTAATTATTATAAAAAAATTAAACCTATATATCAAATTAAAGTAAACAGTTAACCATTATTGAATTCACACTCAATGGCAATATTAAATACGACCAAGCAAATTCCCTCTCCGTGCTTGCTGACAGGATAAACAGGGCACTTGATTACAGGTGCCGATTTTCCCTGAAAGGGGATTATCCCATTCTTGCAGTTTCAAAGAAGATAGGGTTGAAATGTCCGGCTTCAGTATTCCTCAGAAAGGGGATGGTGGAGCTCAGATTCTACCTTCCTGTGGCTGATGAGAGCAACAGGGACCTGCGGATACTTCTTGAGACTTCAAAAGCAAGAAAGATAGACGGAGTATGGATCATATATTCAAATGATAAGGTATATCCTGAGCTGAAGATATTCAGGGAACTCCTTGAGAACACGTCAGCGGTCATGGATTACTATTTCCTGAAGGATGGTGAATTCGAGGTAAACTTCAGATTCAGCTCCATGGATCTGAAAAAGATATCACAGATACTTCTGGGCTTCTCAAGGTTTGAGGAAATGGATTTCAAGATAAATTATCTGGGGGAGAATCCTGGACTTGCATGGGTTCTTGAAAACCTCAATGCTGTGGAGCCCATCACAGTAATAGGTTTCACCGGCCATGCCCCCGAAGCGGAAAGAACACAGGAGAATAATCCCATGGGTGAAAGATGGATTCGGGAGGTCAGATACATTTCTGATGATGAACAGATAAGTGCTGTATACCTGACAGAAAAGGAGATTCCGGAAAAGCTCTACAGGAGAAAGCTTGGGGAGAATCTTTACGAAGCTTCAACAAGGAACTCAATGATGAATGCCATCTCCCGGATATCGCTTAAGAGCAGCATACCCACTGTTTCAAGGATACAGTCAGTGGACGGTGAGCAGTTTGACATGGAGTTTGTCATCCCGAGCATATATCAGAGGCAGTTTCTGAAGGTTATGGCAGAGGTCACAGAAAGTTTCCCGGACTGGGACCTCAAGCTTTCCCTGATTTCAAGTTTTGAAAAGATAAATTCTGAGGTTATTAAGGGATCGAACTGAATTTAATAGTGTTACAATGCCATAACTCTTAGCTGGTTAATAATAATCTGAACTAAACAATTATATACGATTTTTCAGTTCATTCTTGGATCAAGAATGAAGAAAACGATCTTGTTGATTGCAGCAGTTATGATCGCCACACTTATGGCGCTGTCGGCATTTACTGTGCTGGCTGCCCCTCTGAGTACTGGCCATAACTCCTCAGGGAATGAACTAGCCACTGTGGCATCATCGCCAAACGCCCTTAAAGGGAGGGAGGCACAGTTATCTGCGACCCTTCTGGCAAAGGGAATACCTCAGCGTGACATATACCTGCCAAACCTTAACACCGGTATCCACAGGACATCAGACGGTCTGATAGGCCCGTCCTATACAACATCACCGGCACCATTCGGTGTAGGCGCATATGGTATCAAGAATGTCAACGGAAATCTGGTTCCGTTCAATCTGACCACAGGAAGCTTTGCAGCTACTGTGAATGTGAGCACTCTGCAGGATCTGTATGCTTACGATGACGGACCAACAAGTGTTTCCATGCAGCTTAATGCAGTTCTGGACAATGTTGCCATATTCGGCCATGCAAACTACTCATTCTGGACTCAGAATGTCCTGTTCTATTCAGCAAGGACACACACAGTGCAGTTCCTGGACAACCTCTGGAATTTCTCAAGTCCGGCGTTCTATTTCAACACAACATCCCTCTATTCATACAATGGAATTCCGGTTGCACCTGAGTATTATTATGATGTGGGCCCGGCATTCACGGTTTCCGGACCATTCTCCGTAACGATGTATCTGAATACCACTGTTATCGATGGCAGATCAACAGTGTTCTATAACTATTCAATAACTAACCAGGGGATGACCACTTCCGGCAGCTACGATCAGATACAGTTCAACTCCACACCCGCCTCTGATCCATCATACGTGGCTCCGGCGCCCCAGTATCTTGTCAGTGGAACAACAATAACACCGGACGGATATATCCCATACGATGCTGAAATCATGCTTGGCGGCCCGGGAGATGGCAGCACAGCATTCCTGACCGCACTCAATGCAACAATGCAGCTGAAATACATGAACTCCACAACGGGAACATACATGAATGTGCCTTCTGCATTCGATGTTGGTTCGGAAACGGGTGAAACCTCATCTGATGTTGCGGTGGCATGGAACCAGACCACAGACACTGCCCACCTGACGGCAGGGGCAGCATATGTCTATGGAATGTGGGGCATCAACAACAATGCACCAATGTACACATACACAGGCCAGGTTACACCATCCAACGCGTTCCTCTTCGCCTCACCCGGAAACAGTTTCAACGCAAGCATAGCAACACAGATACCTCTGTCTCTGCAGGGAATGTACTCATTCACAACTCCAATACCCGACCTGGCTGCTGAGGATATGCTGAGCGGTTACTCACCAGGATCCATGGAATTGATGCCTGGCACTTCCCAGATCTTCAGCATGGGTTATTCACCATCCACTGGAGATTACACCCCACTGTATGCAATGGATATGCAGCAGTTGCAGGCCATAAGCACGCCGGTGATGAAGAACGGTCAGATGTATTACATGCTTGACAATACACCTTCGCAAAACGGAATGGTTAATCCTCTTTTCGGTTCCGTGAACGACTACTTCTTCCCGGGATACTATGGAATACTTCTGGACGGAGTGCAAAATGTGCTTGTCCAGAACATGCCGCTGATGCAGGTGCAGTATCTGTATGGAAATGCCGCTGTTGCAGATTACTATGGAACCCCACTGACAAATGAACTAGGCACTGTTCTGTACGATTCGTCAAATGTAATCATTGCAGGTAACCTCTTTACCGGATTCTTCCATTCATCTCTGACTGAGCTGCCGGTGGCAAACCTGCTTCTGTGGAATTCCCAGGACAACGTGATATATGGTAATTATTTCTACACAATGGACAGTGGCATGCTCATCTACAACACCCACACGCAGTCTGGAAATAACCTTGTTCTCGGCAATTACTTCCAGCAGGACAACACCATGAATGCAACACAGTATGCAGCAATTGATGTCACCACAAACGCATTCTCATATACAGGAACCAGCAACCCCATCGGACTTACTGTATACAGCAACAACAACACAATAGCAGGAAATGCATTTGGCACATACATAACAGCATTCAGCCCCAACTTCAGCATTTACACTGACAACACTGTGAACTATACAGACCACTGGGACCTTGGTCAATTAGGAAACTACTGGTGGAACTACCCTGGTCACGGATCCTTTGCCATGAACTTTGGCTTTGGCCATGGTCATTTCAACAGAATGCCATACAACAATGACGGGCTCATAACTTCCGGATATGATTACTTCCCCATGCACCTTCCCGGAAGACCACCGGT
>JAKAAJ010000052.1 GCA_021802365.1 Thermoplasmata archaeon
CAGAGATTAGAAGTATCAGTATTGAAAGTATTAGCGACAATGTAATCCCATGCACACCATATATTAATTTATTTCAAAGTGGGTTTATGCGATTGACAATTCAATTATCTTATTGCTCATTTACTCAATTCTAGACAGATTCACCATTATTTATGCTTCATTCAATGTGGCAGAAAATAGACATCATTTCAGCAGAAATACGTAAACGGCAATGACAGCGGCAACGAGAATTATGACTATTCCGGCCAGATAGAGAAAATTAAAGTTCCTGCGCCTGTAGGAGATGCCGTACTGGTCAAACGATTCAGCGTTTGCAGTGGGAATATCATTGTATCCTGAGCCTTTTTCCGGTGTTGCACTGTCACTTTTGGTATTTTTGCTATTCCCGGAGTTCTGGTTTGAACGGTTTCTCATATATCTTCTGGGAAAGAAAATAGGAAGAAAGAAAAAGAATGGGAGAAAGCCTACAACACCTCCTGCTGATGGATCAACATATGGCACAACTGCATCTATAAGAATTAACGCAACAATATAGACTGCCCATATAATCAAAATTATTGACCTTCTCTTCAATGCAGACCTCTCAGTTCTGAAATCCTCAGTTGATAAAAATTCTTCCCATTTGAAGGACTTTTTTGTGTAAACCATATCGAAACACTTAATTGCAGTGATTGCCTTATTTTTACGAAAGAGGATGATATGGCGATGACCCAGGAAAAGATGGAATATTCTTTCCTTTCAGACTTGCTTTCCCTGGATGGAAAAAAATTGAAAGAGATGGCCTTTTCGGCAATAAAATCAAAGATGCTCGGAATGAACTACATGCCGAGGATCGATGACAGCAGATTGAAAGAAAGGGCAGGAATCTTCGTGTCCCTGAAGGTTTACGGGGAGCATTTCAGCAGGGCCGGAACCGTTTTTCCCTCCAAGCCCATATGGGTGTCTGTCATCGAATATGCAATAGAGGCAGCATTCCATAGCTCCATGCATCAGGCGATAAGCAGAGATGAACTTTCTGCTCTGGAGATCGAGATATATGTGATCGGTCAGCTGCAGAGCATTAATCCCCTTGAATTAGGGAAAGCCATTTCAAATAGATCCGATATGGACGGCTTCCTCCTTACAAGCTATAATGGATCTGTTGTGGCACTGCCCAACTTTGAAGAGGAATTCCGCCAGGAGCCGCAGGAATATCTGAATGATCTTCTTGAGAATGCAGGGCTGAGCATAGGAGACATAACAAACTCCACTGTGAAGGTACACAGGTTCAGGGCCGCAATCTTTTAAAACTATTTTCCTCCCGGGATAAATCATTTTGTTTCAAAGAATGCCAGTCGCAAGGGAAAGAACAGCGAGCGGATTCTGATTACTTTCTTCCTTCTTTAAACTGGGAAGATGTGAGAGTGTTGCCAGACCACTTTAATTGAGGACAGCCTATTATAGTGATAAAAGTTCCTTTAAACTTTAGAGGTAATAACAGAAATTTAAAAATTACTCTGTTTAGGCTAAGGGAACCTTTCTCACTTTTACATGACCGTAAACCATCCAGAGAATGAAGAATGCCAGGTACCAGAATAAAAGGTCAAAGGCCAATCTGTAAGAGTAAAAGGCTCCTGTAGAAGAAATATGTAAGGGCAACCTTATAATATTTACATTGTAGTACCAGAAAGGAGCACCCATAAATATTACGGATTGGGATGGCCCACCAGTCAATATAGAAAGCCCGAAGCTCGTAAGCGTTAAAAACACCGATATGAGAAATGGGATTAGGATAACTTTCATCTTAGAGCCAGTTTTTTCAACTCTTGACATCATATATATTCCAAGAATTAAAGTCAACCAGAAGATGTATGCAATCGGTAAGACCCAATACAGTCCGTGTGAATTAAAAAATCCACCTATACTAAAGAACAATTGATCATTAAGCGTAATGTGTTCAATGATTATGGAGCCAATGAAAGTGTAAAATGCCATTACTATGACGGATAAGATTACGGCATGCGATATCCATCTGTATTTTACCTTGTTTACACTCTTTTCCATTTCAATCATCTCCACGAATCAATTGAGAAACACATGTTTACATGTTTATAGATATATATCTTATTCAAATTTGAAACTGTACTTTTAATTAGAATGGTTTTCAAGCCTAAAGAGGGTGGGTGAACCAATCAAAGCTGTTAAGCCTGAATAATAGTTCCGGAGATAGCCATGAATCTGCGGTACTTCAACATAATGAGAAGGGTGACATATACATATTGAATTGTGCAACGCAATATCAGAATTCAACATTTTAATATAGATTGGAACCATATTTATTAGTGAAATTAACTGGATGGCTGGCAACCATCGTAATTCTTGATGCGGCCGATATTGCATTAGGGGGTTTTATACTGAGATATGTCTCCCTTGTTCCTATTTCCCTGACAGTTCTGACTTATCTGGCTGTTGTTATTCTCCTTATCGATTTCTATTTCATAACAAAAGGAAGAAGGATTGCAATCAATGCAGGAGTTCTACTCTCCCTCATTGCCATGGCAATATCAACAAACCCTGCCCACATTCACGCGCTGGAGGAGTTTGGGTCGACACTGCCTCTGACCGGAGCTGACATAACCATGTTAATTGGCTTCTACCTTCTTCCTGCCCTTTATATTGTTTACTGGCTGGTCAGGGTCAGGGGTGCCGGATATTCGCATAAGGCTACCCAGACCTGAGCACCAGCTCAGGTGATCCTCCATTCTGAGGAATATATTGTATATCTTTCATTCCTGACAAAACTTATCAAGGTCATTCCTAGAGCCCTTGCAGTCTCTACAGAGAGGCTTGTGGGCGCCGATACTGAAGAAACAATTGGAATGCCGGCAAGTGCAGCTTTCTGGAGTATCTCAAACCCACAACGTCCGCTTACCTGTAGAATGCATTCTTCAAACTTACCCCGTCCTGAAATGAGATTTGCCCCTATAACCTTGTCAACTGCGTTATGCCTTCCCACATCCTCCGCAATTTCAAGAACCGTTCCATTCCTGTCAAACAGGGCTGCTGCATGAATTCCTCCCGTATATTTGAACAGCTTCTGCATTGAAAGCATTTTTGATGGAAGTTCAAGAATTGTATCGTGCCTGACTGTGATATTGGAGTGGTTAATCTTGCCTGCCTTCAGAAACACTTCATCCACAGAAGACTTTGAACAGACTCCACAGCTTGAGTTCACCCTCTTCTCCTTCATACCTGAATCCTTTATGGTGTGTTCCCGCAGTTCTATGAATACTCTGTTCCTTTCCTCAGGTTTAGCATAGGAGCCTGCCCTGATGGATAGAATGTTATCCATCGTCTTTATAAGACCCTCTGAAAATATGTATCCCACTGCAAGTTCTACATCCATCCCTGGAGTCCTCATGGTTACAGAGTACTGCAGATCTCTTACAAAAGGATCTGAAAGAATTATTTCCAGTGGCTCCTCTTCCACAACTATTTCGTGGGAACTGGAAATTACACCGGTGTTAAATTTGAGGGCATCAAATTCCACCAGTCCTTTATCACTCTTTGTCATCTTTTATTGTAAATCCTCTGGCTGCACTGAGCAAAACACGTAAACCTGCGCTAACATCAGGGTTCTTCATTTCCCGGCCTATGGCCATTAGCCCCAGTGGTTTCTCATTAGAAAATGAATCTGCAGCATTTATAGATCTTGAGAGATTCTTCATGAACCTGCCAAGCCTTTCGGGGTCAACTCTTGACAGAAGAGTGTATATTGTCAGCAAATTTCTCACGAAATTGGAGTTCTCCTTCTGGGAGAGCTCGTTGAAAACCACTGACATAACTTCTCCATTTCGCTCCAGCATGGCTGCCATAGCTTCCAGCAAACCGCTTTCAGAGACTTTTTTGAGAATAGCAAGTATTGCTGCCAGCTCCTTATCCATATTCATCAGATCATTGAGTAGCCCGACCATGTTGTCCTGCTTATCAGATACAGGCTCCAACGATATTTTTTCAATCTGTTTTGCCATTTTAAACTCACTCCGAAGTAAGATTCTTGTAATCATCCCTGGACCATTTCATTTCCACCATAACTCCCTTCTGTGGCCTTGGGTTACCGTTTCTAGGATTAGTACGCGGTAATGGTGATACCCCCTTACCGTCGGATAATTTTTCCATTTTTACGGATACCTCCTTGTATGCAGGGGTTCCCGCTACAGGATCCTTCACTCTGCTTGTTAGGAGGTTAATGGCCTGATCTCCCGTAGAATTCATTGGCATGTAGAGCTCTTTTCCTTTTACCCGATCTGTGACAACAACCTTAACCTCAACCTTCCCCCACTTTGAAGTGATTCTGACCAGATCGCCAGTCTTAATGTCCCGTTCCTTGGATAGTTCCGGTGAAATCTCAAGGAATGATGAAGGTACCTTTTCTCTGATTCCCTCAGTTTTGTATGTTTCGTTTCCCTCATGGAAATGCTCAAGGAGACGCCCGTTGTTCAGGTGCAGATCAAACTCCTCCTCCATGTCGAATTTCGGGGCCCAGTCAAGCGGATAGAGATTGGCCTTGCCATCCGGGAAATTGAATTTCTCGGTATAGAGAAGGGGTTCCCCGCCGTCTCTGTTTTTTACCGGCCACTGCTGGCTGCCGAAGCCCTCCAGAAGTTCATATGATACACCTGCGAATATTGGTGCAAGGGAAGCAGCTTCCTCCATTATTTCCGAAGGATGGCTGTAATTCCAGTTATAGCCAAGCCTGGAGGCGAGGTCCTTGAAAATATCCCAGTCTGCCCTTGTGCCCGGAAGGGGGTCCATTACTCTGTAAATGCGCTGGATTCTTCTTTCTGTATTGACGAAAGTTCCCTCCTTTTCAAGGCTCACTGAGGATGGCAGAATGACATCTGCAAACTTTGCAGTTTCGCTCAAGAAGAGGTCCTGAACTACCAGAAATTCAAGCTGTTCAAGCTTAGCCTTGATGAAATTTGATGAAGAACCTGTTTCAACAAGCTCTTCGCCCACAACATACATTCCCTTGATATTCCCATCCTCAATAGCCTCTAGGCAGGAGTTGTTGTCAAACCCTGGCTTTGACGGGATCTTGCAGTTCCAGGCTTTTTCGAATTTCTTTCTTACGGAATCATCAGAGACCTTCTGATAACCGGGGAAATATTCATTCATCGCACCGAAATCACTTGCGCCCTGAACATTGTTATGCCCCCTTAATGGATATGCACCAGTGCCTGGTCTGCCATAATTACCGGTGACAAGGAGAAGATTTGAAATTGCTGTTGAGGTGTCACTTCCCATCTGGTGCTGTGTAACACCCATGGCCCAGAGTATGCAGACGGATTTTGCCTCATGAATGGTCTTTGCCACATCAATAAGGGTCTGCTTGGGTATTCCTGTTGTCTGTTCTGCAAAGTCAAGTGTGAACCTGTCCAGGCTCTTGTAATAATCATCGAACCCGTTGACTCTGCTCTTAATGAAGGTTTCATCGTGCCACTTCTGATCAATTATGTATTTGGCAACTGCGCTCAACCATACCAGATCAGTTCCCGGTTTGGGATGCAGGAATATGTCTGCCCTCTGTGCCATTTCATGCTTCCTGATATCTGAGACTATCAGTTTCTGGCCATTCAGTTTATGTGCTCTTTTAACACGAGTTGCAAGTACCGGGTGTGACTCTGCAGTATTGGTTCCCACCCCTATAATGAGATCTGAAATGTAGATGTCATGAATTGACCCTGCATCTCCCCCATAACCCACGGTCCTCCAGAGGCCAGTGGTTGCAGGAGCCTGACAGAATCTTGAACTGTTGTCCACATTGTTTGTTCCAAAAATCTGCCTGGCCATCTTCTGGACAAGGTATGCCTCCTCGTTAGTTCCTTTGGATGATGCTATGAATTCAATAGAATTTCCACCGTACTTCTCTTTCAGTTCAGAGAGTCTTGCGGCTACAATATCCAGTGCTTCATCCCATGATGCTTTCCTGAAGTGATCCCCTTCCCTGATCAGAGGCGAGGTCAATCTCTCAGAACTGTTAACGAAACCCCATCCAAATTTCCCCTTTATGCAGGTAGAAATTCCGTTGGCCGGGGATTCAGGGGATGGCTGAACTTTCAGTATCTCCCTACCCCTTGTCCACATCTCGAATGAGCAACCTACTCCACAGTATGTACACACTGTCTTTGTCTTCTTTATCTGAGATTTCCTGAGAGTTGATTCAACATTGCTGAGAGCCATAACTGGTTTCATCCCCACCTCAGGCTCGAATGACTTTACAAAATCAATCATAACTCTCTTAAGTTTCGGCTCTGTGGATGTGAGATAACCTGCTTTTCCAAGCATAGGCTTCTCCATCAGTGCATTCACAGGACATACCGTAACGCAGTGACCACATGATACACAGGATGAATCATTGATCGGGACATCATTATCCCAGATCACCCTTGGAACCTCCCTTGACCAGTCTATGCTCAAAGTCTCATTGACCTGGACATCCTGGCAGGCTTCCACACATCTCCCGCACAGGATACACTGGTTCGGATCGTATCTGTAGAATGGATTTGAGTCGTCCACTTCATAGGGTTTCGTTTTAAATTCATACTTCTGCCTGTTCATCTCCATCATATGAACAGAGTTATGCAGATCACAGTCTCCGTTATTGTTTTCACATACTGTACAGTAAAGTTCATGGTTTTTGAGGATTCTCTGGAGTGCTTCTTCCTGGAGGTCCCTGACATCCTTTGAGGAATAATCAACCTTCATTCCGTTAGTGGCAGGGGTTGAGCATGACCTGACAACCTTCCCATCTATCTTCACCAGACAGGCGTCACATGTGTTTATTGGTCCTAGATTTGGCTGGAAACAAACATGAGGTATATCAATTTTGTGGGACATAAGCACCTGTAGAACATTCTGACCTTGCAGTCCGGGTATCTCCTTGCCATCAACATTTAATGATATTTTATCTCCATTCAATGAAAACACCTATTTTTATAAGCCTCTGAGGGCCATGATATACAATGTGTGTTTTCTATATAATCTTTGAGAGAATGGATTTTATTTGCTTTGTTAATCTGATATAATTTTCATTTAATGATTTGCTCAATGAATATTTCTATCAATATGTCGAAAAATAAACGCTAAATGTTTATAGCACTCATCGCATATTGCGGAGATGACATTATCACCTTTACCACCTTTGGCAGTTGGTTTTATGGGGCTTGGTACTGGATATTATGTCTGGGGAGGACACGAATTTTTTGGAATCCCTCAGGCAAGCGAGAAGGTTAACAAGGTTCTGGGACAGTGGGGTATCTGGATGGCAGGTTTCATGCAGTTTCTTGCAGGAACATACATATTCCTTGGCCTCACAATTTTTGATGCTTTCCAGAGCTCGCCTATCCTTTATATGGCTGGATTGGCCTTCACAGCATATGGTGTGCACTGGTTTGCACTGGGTATCAATAAATATGTTGGAGGAGACCCAACCGTTGATGGATATATGGCAATAGCATTCCTGTGAATAAGTATAACAGGCGCATTTGTGTTCTTTAAAGGTGGAGATAATCCTGTTGGAATACTGTTCGTGTTGCTGGCTCTAGTGTATATAACAGATATACCCGCAAGCCTTCTCAAATCAGGAACGTGGACAAGAGCGAAGGGATTTTTCCATCTTGTCACAGGAACATGGCTGATGTATCTGATGTTTGCGGCCGCCACAACTTTCGCACTGGGGATGCATCTCCCGCTTTGATTCACCCACATAATTTTTATTTTCTTTTATTAATTTAGAATTTTTCTAAAATGTCTCAATTACTTATTTTTGAGGAAAAATGTTCACTTGAAACTTCCAGAATGATCAGAAAATATATCCCATAAATTATTTCACAATCTGCTCTAAATTATATTCAGGAATTCAACCATCGTTTCCTAAATTGTTCATGTGCCGGACCCAGCAGTCTACTTTCTCATATCAAATGACTACTTCTCCTCCTATGCTCACGGTTAATTCAAAAGGATCATTTTCAGTTTTCAGTACGTCCTTTCAACATACTCAAAAGAAAGAATTTGTTCATTTAATCAAGCCATTATCT
>JAKAAJ010000053.1 GCA_021802365.1 Thermoplasmata archaeon
TCCTCACCGCTTACATCCGGAGGGATTGCGGTAGATTCTCCACTTATTGCAGACAGGCTGTTTAATCCGAAGTCGTATATCATCCCATTTTGGTAGAGTAGTGTTCCTACAGGTGCACTTACCGACCCCACTGCTGAATTGGAAGATGTGCTGATAATCGAGACCGTAGCAGGGTTCTGGTCAGTGGATATTACGTATGTATATCCGTTTTCCGAATCATACTCTATCCATTCTGGACCTTTTGGAACCTTGATATCTGTTAAGTTTGATGTGTCTTTTATAACATCAACATAATTACTTAATGAAAGTGAAACAAGGGTGTACCCGTTAGGAAGTGAAGCTATTCCAGCAGCCCCTGCAGCATTTCCAAGGTATAAATAAGAGACCACTGTTCCAGTTGGTGTCATTACAGCCACATCTCCAGATGTGGATGAATACATTGATACGTAAATCAGATTATAATAGGAATTGTAAGTTATCCCATTAGCGTCATAACCTTCCTGTAAGGCATAGGTTGCTATCGAATTGGTACCATCAAGAACTGATACACTATCAGTTGAATAGTCAGCAACATAGGTATAGCCGTTATTTGGATCATACGCCATTGCATTTGGGGTGTCAATTCCAGATAAAGTATATGGGGACCCAATACTTAGGAGAGGATTGCTGCCAATTGAAGATGGAGAGAGAAATTGAGATTCACTATAAAAGCCATGTATTGAATCTCCGGTAGAATCATGATTGTACAGGGATGCAAATGAAGTGAATATTAAGGCAGACAGGAGAATGAGAGACACAATTTTTTTCTTAGTCAGGTTCCGCTTGAAATACAAATCTTTCCCCCATTTGGCTATTTATCGTTAGTTCGACCTTTTCGGTCATCCTTTTTTTACAGGGTCTGTAATACAAACCAATAATAACGCGAATGAAAGGCAACTTTGTTCAAATGCTCCATACATAAGATTTGAATAAAACATTTATTTAACATTAAATATGATTAAAGAGTCAATATTTGTTTTTTATGACATTTGGAATTAATTTAAAACTGATAGTTATCATAATTCATTCAGGATAAGACATTAAATAAGTTCCTTTAATAGAAAAAGTGGCTATTTTCACTTGATTAAATTCATTTGTTCTTATTCCCATTGGAAAGCATAAAACATGGATACCTAATTCACATACTTTTCCCTGAGCCTGTCAAGGAATAACTGAGAAATAACGAAAACCGAGAGAATAACAAATAGTGGGATAATTGCGAAGCCCTCCAGGATTGATTTAAGCATAGAGGAAGATACGTTAAGGACCAGAACAGATAAAAGCGCGACCAGCAGCGCTGACAAACCGGATACAATAAAAGAAAGTTTCAAGCCTCACGGACACCCCTAATATACAAATGTATCGTGGATTATTTTGATTTCCTTCCGAAATATGGGACAGAAATGCCATAGAATAAATTTATCTGTCATATTATTTACATATGCATATGGACATTCCCACAAGGACAATCTTCCGCTCCTGGAACTGGCCCATTGGTGAAAATGATCGTTTTTCGCAAAGGCCAACCCCCAGCCATATTTCAAAAGTTTCCTTTATCTCTCCAGGAAGAATATACAGATCATGGAACACTTTATTTCAGAACGGTTATGTTAGGAAGGTGATATTCCTGCCTTCGGAAAGCGTGGTTCAGAAATCTACTGTCATCATTCCTGAAGGTAGTTATGAAGACTTTCTGGAACTGAAAGGCAGGATTAATGATCTGGCCTTTGTGGAGACAATACATTTTGGAAGGATCTATGCAAGCTCAGGATCCTTCTCTGGAATATTTACTCCGGGAAGAAATACGATTTCACTTTCAATAACGGAAGCATCCCATGATGAAGTGGAGAAGATATCCCGCCTCATACTTGGGAACAAAAGCAAAAATATGCTGATATCTGATCCTGCCTATTCAACAAATATTGAAAGGAAGAAGATCAGGGACTTAGCGTTAGTTAAGGAACTGGCCTACAGAAGCATATACGATATTCAGATAAGCAATATTTCCAGGAAGATGGGCATCAACCTGAGAACAGCCAGAAGGAGGATTGACCGGTTAATATATGAGAAGAGTGTTTTTTCATATCCTCTTCTTAACCAGGTTGCTATAAAAGGTTTCAACCTGTTCATGGTTTTGATTAACTCCCAGCTGGATCAGGATGAATTTTTCAAGATTCTAAATAGAGGCTTACTGGGAGAGAGATACCTATTATACATGGTAATTGGCAGAATGCTTGCAACAATGTTTTATTATGAAAACCTGGAGGAGATGGATCATCTCGTATCTGAGATCGGCAAAATATGGAACAATTATGCGGTGATCACAAGGTTTGACAGTGCAGCAAGAGACCCTTAAAAGGAAAGGATGAGGTGAAACTAAAGCTTTGCTCCACAGTGGGGGCAGAACCTCATACCTGGGTCTACCTCATTGCCACAGCTCTGGCATACAAGTGGTACGGACTTTGGCTGATCAGGCTGTTCAATTTCGGTAGCCTGCTGGCTTCCCCCCTCCTCAGATTGAATATTCCTTGGACCTGCCTGTTCTTTTGATGCAGAATCCTTTCCAAAATAAGCCATGCCTATATTGGTGCGGGGAGCTTTTGCCTTTGCCATCTGAAGGTCGCGTCTGTACTTTTCTTCATCCTCGCGGCTCTTGTTATCCTCGTGGTGCCTTCTGGCATCGGAAACCCAGCGGGAAATCTCATCTGCCCATTTCTTCGGGTCAGGGAGCTGAAAGTCGTACTTCTTAACTGTACCGTCCTTATCAAACTCTATAGAAAGTATTTTCTTTCCGAACAATAGGGGAACAGCCGTAGTAACATTTTTGAGTTCGTGAAGGTTGATATCGAGGAATATCTTTGCTGGAGTAGCATGAATTATACCTCTTTTTCCCTTCTTCTCATAGATTAGTCTCCTGTCCGTAAGATAGAGAGTACCATCCTGAATTTCAGCATCTCCGTCGTGGAGAGTGCAATCATTACTAAGGAGCTGGTGCTCATCACTAGCATATATTGGCATATTTATTTGATATGTAGGACGGATTTATAATCTTTCTTTAATGTTAAATAAATGAGATGGAGAACAGTTAAAATCGATTCAGACCCCCATTAAAACTTGATAGCATCCTTTTGAAGAATCGTATATCCTTCAGGTTCATTGACTTGAATGTTACCAGCGCAAATCCAAAGAGTGTAAGAGCTGGAAGATAGTTTCTGGAAAGAGCCATCATCATACCAAGCATAAGCCCAAGACTGGCAACAGCGAATTCAAAGACAAGGAGTGGAACATCTACTCTATCTCTTATTTTCATAGCTTCAGACTCCTTCTCATTAACACCCATTTTAGGAGTCCTGTAAAAATATCCAGACTTGCCAAGGAGTCCACTCATGAACCCATAGGCACCTAAGACAACGGTACACGCGCCAATATACGAAAGTGCTGGGAGAAGTATCAGATCCTTTGGTTTGAAGAGCCCTTCAAAATAAAGAGCATATGCACCTGCTACAAAAAACGGAATGGACGGTGTGAACAGGAACACAGAATAGAAAGGTCCACCCAGGTCAAACGGAAGTCCCAGGAGAAAGGCCCAGAAAGTGAATACTGAAGAGAATATATTGACGATTATCCAGGAAATATTTGAGAAAGGAAGGAGAAGCAATAGGAAAATACCTGCTTTCTCTGAATATGTCATTTTCCTGCTTCTGAAAATGTTAAGCCAGTGCCTTCTTACAATGAGCCCCCATCCCTGTGAAACGCGGAGGCTTTGTTTTTTCCATATCTCGAGATCGAATGGCGCTTCGCTTAGAATCTTCGAATAACTCAGATATGTACCTTTCTTTCCATTGAGGTTCAGAAGAACAGTAATCTCAGTATCCTCAGTTATTGATTCAAGTTTGTACTCCATTACCTGATCGAGATCTTCCTTTCTGATCAGGGTAAAACCGCCCTGTATGGAGAAAGGTTTCTTCAGGAACGCAGAACCCTTCTTGATTGATGTATCCATGAGATCCTGAGATAATGCAAAGAGTCGCGTTATGAAGTTGTATGATCTGTTGTAATAACCAACCCTGAACTGTACAAATGAGAGTTTCGGGTTTCTCTCTAGAGCCCTTATTCCATCAGATATTGTTTCAGGCTTGAGCACTGAATCTGCATCAAGCAGAAGAACCAGATCGTTCCTGACGAGATGAATTGCATTCTTCAATGCCCCTATTTTGAAACCCGCCCTTCCAGATCTTCTTGATACAGTGATATTCAGGCCTCTTCTGGAAAGTTCAGCAGATTTTCTATCCAGTATATCGGTAGTTTCATCATTTGAGTCATCAGCAACTACAACTTGAATCCTGTCAAGTGGGTAATCCACCTTCATGATTGCTTCCAGGGAGTTCTCTATGACAAGCTTTTCATTGTAGGATGCGTAAAGCAGGGTAATTGGTGGGCATTCATAAGGTTTTTTTTGGGAAAAATTTTCATTATTTCTGTGCTCCTTTATGGAGAATATGGCAAGAAGCAACCAGTATATTGCCGTTGCAAACACAGGCAGCTCGAAAGATATACTCAGAATTAGTGCAAGTTCCTCCATCCCTAACATATTTACACTTAAACCTTTCTGTCAATGAAAATATGCAATTATTATTTTAATCTTGCCTCAGAAACTTATGGAAGAATTTCTCCTGATTAAGGAAATAAGTAAAATCTGAATCTAATGGAAAAGATACAATGCAAAACAAGATTTAATCTTCCTTTAGAACTTCAGAAATCTCGTCATAACGGCTATCTTCTTCTCCCCTGAATGTATTCAATATCTTTCTTGGTGAGAAAGATCTGATAATGGCAATTAAGCCTTGAAGTGTTATTTCTCCAATCGCTACAGAGACGAGAAAATAGAGGATTATTGACACAATTGTGATGGGGATGAGGACCAATATGTCCCGTACATTAATTGTTCGGGAGAGAATGTATAGGAATATCCCCTGAACAGCCACGGCAGGGAGCTGCCTCAGAATTGAGATGTTGAAGCCTACGGATTCAATCCTTGAAACTTTATACCTGTACATCAATGTTGATGTTATCCCAGTCAGGACAGCAGCAAATGCTGCGCCTGAAGGACCTACAAGGTAACCTAGCCTTCCAGGGACATGGAGAGGTACCAGCAGGACAATAAGGATGATGTTTGAAATCACCACTATAATATCGATTTTGGCAATAGTCTTCAGCATTGATCTGCTGGCGATAGCACTAGAATATGGAGAATTAATGGCCGAAATGTATGCTCTGATAGCTAGAAATGAAAGTATTGGATAAAATACGAAGTATGTGGCACTGAAAAGATTAAGGACGTAGGCAGATAGTACAATTATGGGAACTGCAATTGGAAGTATGAAGAGAGAGATCTTCCTCTCAAATTCAAATATGTTCTCGTTGTGAATGTCCTTTGAGAAATTCTTCATCCGCACCAGCAGTGGAAGAAAGAACGCACTCATCGAAGTGCTGAGGGAGGTTATTATCACAGAAATAGTCTGGCCTGTGTAAAATGCACCTGTTGGGATAGCACCCCAGAAAAACTGTATAATAACTTTATCTATGTTGCCATTGAATGTAGACACAGTAGTAACCAGCATAAGTGGAAGGGCAAGAAACGTGTAGGATCGTATCATTCTCCTGGTAGGACGCTTTATTTCCCATGGACGGCCAAGTGAATAACTGACAAAGAAATAAACTGTGTAAGACAGGCTGTATGCTGATGCCAGAGCTATTGCCGCATACTCTGTTATAAGAGAAGAAAGGTGAAAGTGCAGAATTACTGCAAGAATGATGAATACGGAATTCCTCAGGATAGCCTCAATCATAGGTGGAATTGCAAACCTGACGGATTTCAGCTTTGCATTAAAGTATGTTCTCGAGAATGATGAAAATGAATTGAAGAAGTAATAGGGAATAAGAGCAAGGGCAACATAATACTCTATTGGCGACTCAAAGCCCCTGTGCAGTACGTCAACCCATACCACAAGCGTTCCCACAACAAGCGCAATGAATAGGAACCCAAGGACGAGCTTGATGAAAAGAAATGTGCCATTGCACAGCCCAATGTCCTCACCCTCGGAAACTTTTATTGAGTGGGCTGTGGAATAACCAAGATCTCCAAATATGGAAAGTATTCCTACAAATCCTATTCCGAATGAGACAAATCCCCAGTCTGTAGGCCCTATATATCGTATAACGAAGAGCAACCCCACATAGCCGATCAGAGCACTTACAACGTTTTGAATGAGAACTATGGGAGACCTTGATCTGAACAACAGAACCCGATACTAATCCATTATAATAAATAAATTGCGGGAATTATTAGTGGGCAGGTTCCTCAGCTACATGTGCAGAAGCATTGGATGTTTTGCAGGCATTGAACCTTTCAATTGCCTTCTTTTCAACCATTGTGAGCTTCTCAAGAAGCATATCCTTCTCTTCATCGGAAAGTATGTCAAGTGTTTCATCCACATACTTCTTATGAACCTCTTTTACTGCATTATACAGTTTCGTCCCTTCTTGAGTGGATTCTATGGTAACTACCCTTCTGTCGTTTGAGCTGCGTACCCTTCTGACAAGGTTCTTGGCCTCCAGCCTGTCCACCAGGCTGGTAACCCAGCCCTGTGTTATAACATTCAGATCCGCTATCCTTATCATTGGCAAACTGCCGTAGGTATTCAGGGTCTTCAGGACCTTGAATTCCATTATGCTGACACCGGAATCTGATAGCCGGTTCTCACCGATCTTGCTCCAGTATGTGTGTATTGAGTTTATTGCTTTCCATATTTTAAGGCTCCTTGTTTCCGTTTCGTTCATTTTTTCACCTCACTTGTGTTTCTGACAATTGGCTTAGCTTTATCCGGGTATCCTTTACTTACAGAATCTTCTGAAATGTTGATGCCCTCAGATGATTTGTTCGTTTCCTTTCCAACATAGTCAGCGTCTGCATGGGCATATTTCTTCCCACGAAGTGCTGAGACGATGGCTGCAACAAATGAAATAACTATTCCAACGTAGAAAGCCACATGCAGGGAATCAATAAATGCAGGTGCTAGGGCATTGGGGAACCAGCTGTGACCTGTGATGATTGTGTATACACCCGCTGACTTTAATCCTGAAATAAGGGAGGTTGATGTTATCAGGGAAGTCATTGGGTTAAGCCCAAGGAATGCCGAAAAGAGAGCCACAGTTGGGGGAGTGGAGTGAAATATTGTATTCAGAGACGAGCTGAGAGAAGATGGCAAAGACAGTTT
The DNA here is from genome assembly GCA_021802365.1 of Thermoplasmata archaeon. Next base: position 7,317 of record JAKAAJ010000053.1, read on the forward strand.
TGAAACCGCAGACGAAAGAGAACCTGGAAGATCAGCATGGAGATTCAGAAGCACAATTGTGAAAAACATTCCAAGGCTGGCTGTCATTCCTGCGTTCATCAATGTGGATCGCATGCCTGATGCAGATCCTCTTGCATCAGAGGGGACCGAATTCATTATAGCCGCAGTATTTGGAGATGCGAACATTCCATTTCCTATCCCCATGAAAAACAAGGCAAGAGCGAATTCCGGATAAGAGAAATTGAAAGGCATAATTGCCAGTACAATAAACATGGAACCCACGATTACCATCCCTGCAGTTGCAAGTGTTCTGGCACCATGTTTGTCAGATATTATTCCGGAAATTGGTCCCATTACAAGGAATCCCATGGTCATCGGTACCATGAATATGCCTGCCCAGAGTGGTGTCACGCTATAAGCATACCCATGCAGCGGCAGATATATGCCCTGTAAAAGGATGATCAGCATAAGCATAACACCACCTCTGCCTATTGCACTTAGAAGTGAGGCAAAATTACCGGCAGCAAATGCCCGTATCTTGAAGAGTTCCATTCGAAACATGGGCTGCTTTACCTTTGTCTCAACCCATGGGAATAATCCAATAAGGACAAGCCCGATCACAAGTGCTGCTATAACAAGAGGATTGCTCCATCCCATTGTAGATCCATTGT